>JBBRJE010000256.1:0-4837 GCA_038219845.1 Bacteroidia bacterium | reverse complement strand
TGGTGGAAGGCGTGATGAGCACCTCGTATAAAATAATGAAGCATATACATGATCATTTCGACGTAGAGAAAAAAAGGAAAGAAGGTTACCAGCCGCAGAAGAAACATATCTTCGGGATGTATTATCATAATACCTGGTATAAGCTGAAAGCCCGTCCTGAAATTATCGACGATTCTGACCCATTGAAATGCCTTGATGTGAAGATACTCGAAGATTATTTGTTGCGTCCTGTTTTAAATATTAATGATAGCAAAACAGATGAACGGCTAAGCTTCGTAGATGGCTCCAAAGGCTTGCCTTTCCTGCAGGATAAGGTGGATAAAGGCAAAGCAGATATTGCCTTCACCCTATTCCCTACAGAGATTGAACAGGTGATGGCCGTGGCCGATATACATGCTACCATGCCTCCCAAAAGCACCTGGATAGAACCCAAAATGCGCACAGGGTTTATTGTACAGGACCTGAGCTGAAATAATTTAGCTGATGGCTTGGCCAGTTGTAAAACAAATATTATTATTGAATATTATTATTATCAAAATAGAAATGCGTAAACTAACTTTATTAATTCTATGGCTTATTTCAATCGGGGTAAAATCACAAACCTTTGATTTTAATAATTATAAGCCCTTGCAATCAGCAGGCACTTTACCAAAGGAATTCACCAATTCTTCCACAGAGAAATACAATGATAAAAAAGGGGAGATCGCCAAAGGTAAGACCCAGGAGGAAAGGGAAGCAAAAGACCAGTATTACCTGGAGAGCTCGTTTGCCCTCGACGACATACTAAAAAGTGGGAAGGTGCTTTTTAATGATACCATCAGCAATTATCTCACTGCCGTGATGGCTAAAATACTGGAGAACAGGGAAACAAAAAAAGATGTAAGAGTATTCTGCATTAAATCGGCGGTAGTAAATGCGTATACCACAGGCAACGGGATCGTATTTGTAACTACTGGCTTGCTGGCAAGGGTGAGAACGGAAGCACAGCTGGCATTTATACTGAGTCATGAGTATATGCATTATGTTTACAAGCATAGCATCAAAGGTTATATCGAGTCGAAGAAAATTGTGAAAGGCGCTGGTGATTATCATGACCTGAGCATTGAGAAGAAATACCTGGCACGTCAGGCATTCTCCAGAGAACAGGAATCGGAAGCCGACCTCAAAGGCTTTGAACTTTTTGCCAAATCGGATTATAGTTTTGATGATGTGGACTCCTCATTCCAGGTATTGAAATACAGCTACCTGCCTTTTGGTCTCGCCCAGTTTAAAAAGGAATTTGTGGAAACCCCTTCCTTTAAAATCCCGGATAGCTACTGGCTTACAGATATTTCCCCGATCGATCCGCAAGCTTATGACGATGCTGTGAATGGTACCACAAAAGTGAGCAAGGAGGATGAAGACCCGGAAGATAAAAGTGATGAGGACGAGGAAGATAAGGCCAGCACACATCCAAGCATCGACAAGCGCCTGGATGACCTTCATGATGCGATTCATGATCAGGATAAAAAAGAGAGAAAACATTTTATCGTTTCTGAGAATGCTTTCTTTTTTATCCGTAAAGTGGCTCGCTTCGAACTCGTACGTTTAAATTTATTGAATCAAAGCTATGAAGGGGCATTATATAATTCTTACAATTTATTGCAGGATGATCCCAATAGCAAGTACCTCAGGAAAAGCGTTGCCAAAGCCTTATACGGCATTACGATGTACGCCAATACAGGTAATATGAGCATGATCCATGTAAAGAAAAAATATACCCAGGGCGAATGGCAGCAGTTGCCCAACCTGGTGGGTAAGCTGAAAGCGGAAGGTGTAAGCGTATGGGCCTTAAATTATATATGGCAGCTGAAAAAAGAATATCCCATGGATACCGAGCTGAAATTGATTTTCGATGATGTGATGAAATCTTTTATTAAAACGCATGTAAAGAAGAAAAGAGATTTCGTAATGAGCTATGAGGATACCGCAGCGGTAACTACAAAATATAAAAAATTGAAGCCTTTCATTCGGCTGGGCTTGCTCAATCTATTCGTTAACGATCCCGAATTTAAAACAGCATACGAAAATGCTTATGTGAAATACAGTAAGGAAAAGAAAGAATCGGAGGAGGATGAGGATGTGAAAACAACAAAGTCGAAGACAAAAAAAGAAAAAGAAAAAGAAAAAGAAACCGGTGATGGCGATGATGCGGTTGAAGCATCAAAAGATGATATATCTATTCACTGGGATGAGAAGCTGATTAAAGGGAATACCAAATATGTTGGCGATGGCAAGGTGATGATGCTTACCCCTAGGTTCAGCAGCTGGACTATTAGAGGCTGGGATGATGGCACCTATAATTATATCGAAAGTGAGCAGGGAAAGGAGGTGATGATCAACTCACTACAGAAGGTATTGCCACTGGCCATGCCGAGCTCGGAAGTAATCGACAGACCTACTGCAGAAGAGGTAACCAAGCTCAATGAGATCTCTTTGCTTAATGATTGGGTAGGTGAGAAGATGGAGAACGGAAAGCTCAATATGATAGCTATAGATTATGAAAGGGTTCAGAAGCTGGCGGCAAAGCACCAGGTAGACAACCTGCTTTTAATGAGCGTATCCAGCATTCATGAAAAGAAGGAAGCATCTTCAATTGCCAGTGCAGTTGTTTTGGGTGCTCTCCTATTTCCAACCCTTCCTTTTGTAGTATATTATCTGGCCAAACCAAAATATACAACCCATCTCTACTTTATTTCACTTAATTTCAAGCAGGACAAAATAATCAATACCACGCATAAGCAAATTGATACTAGGGCCACTACAGCACAGATAAAATCACAGGTTTATGCCCATCTGCTAAAGCTTAAAAAAATATAGGTATCAGGGGCAATAGAATTTTTTCAGCCTTATTGGTCAGTCAGACACGTAATGCGAACGGCGGCAACAAAGGAACTTGCGGCAATCTCTGAAAAGCCCGAATTTACAAATGCTGTGAAACGGAAATAAGTTTACTATGCTACCAACTAAAACAATTCTTCGTGGAATTATGGATAAATATAACTTTTTTTATTATATTTGCGTTATGGACAAAATCGAAGCTCATATCAATCGAAATGAAAAAGGCAAGATTATCCAAATAATATTCGATAGTCTTCCAATTACCTCATTTGAACGCCCGGACAGCTACATTGTTTCGTGTGAAGGGTTAAAACTTGTTGCTTTTTCAAAAAAAAGTGAAGATGACGCTACTGAAAAACTCAGGATTGGTTTGAAGAACTTTCTTGATTATCACTATGAAAATGGCTCACTAGAATCAATAATTAGAAAACTTAAAATAATCGAGTTAAATAGGGGCTCTAGGAATAATCAATACCATTCTAGAGCTACCAACATTAACAAACAGTGGGCTTTTCAACCAGCATAGAAATAATGCCTGAAACAAATACTAACATTCCAATTTCTACTGTCAATAATTTATTAAAAGAACATTGTCAATATTTGGGGGAACGTTTCGGAATGCATTGTTGGGTCACACGGGAAGGATATATGGTAAACATCCCAGTAGGAGACACGGAGATTGAGTTTATGCCTTTTTATGAAATAGCAAATTTGACGTTAGGGATTAACGACCACGATTTTGATTATTGGTGTGGTCAGAATCAAATAGATTTAATGTTAATGGGTGTCTCATCTCAAATTTTAAAGGATGATAATACGCCAGAGCAAAAGGCAGACAAATGACGCTCAACTAATTTTTTTACTTTATTTGCTGTAACAGGTATATAGTCAACCTCAGGAGATCAACAAGCCTTCGTACTTTTACACTTCCAAATATAATTATGATATCTTTATTTGTTGGTCGGGAAACCAACAACGGTGGGAAGCTTTTACTTTCGAATTTAATTCATTATTTCATCTGTTTTTTGAGTATTAAAACCTTAACTTCTGACGAATAAATTAGTCAACTTAGAAATGGTTCTGCGATATCTGAATTCGCTTATTTATACCTGTTCTAAATTAGATAAATTATATTAACAAGCCTTTACAATCAGGCATTTTAAATTAATTTCGTGGCCAAAAATGAGGTATTGTAAAAATAATTTTACAATCTAATCCCAGACTTATTAAATCATCGTTTGAGCGCGTAGAAAGTATAAATCAAATATGAATATTTACAATATTTTAGCCTTAATTCTCCTGCTTATTATCATCTTTTTGTTTCGCATCAGGAGACATTTAACTAAAGCCATCAACGAAAAATACCCGGAAAACAGAGACCCCGATTGGATTGTAGAAAAATTCAGCCCCTGGTATTTTCACCTGAACAAAATCATCGGTTTAATCTCAGTCACTTTTCTTGGCTTGATCTTACTCGGAGGTTATGGCTTTTGGTTCTCATTTAAAATTGGAAACCAGCAAGGCTATCAGCCCGACCAGCCTATAAAATTCTCACATGCACAGCACGCAGGCCAGTATAAGATGGATTGCCGCTATTGTCATAGTGTTGCCGAGAAATCGAAAAATGCTAGCATCCCTTCCCCGGGAACCTGTATGAACTGCCATCGCTATGTTCAGGCTACTGATAAATACAACGGACAAATATCTCCTGAAATAAGAAAAATTTATGCGGCCGTGGGCTGGGAGCCTGACTCACAAAAATACCTCTATAAGCCCAAAGATTTAAAATGGGTGCGTATCCATAATCTCCCCGACCTGGCTTATTTTAATCATTCGCAACACGTTAAAATAGGGAAGGTACAATGCCAAACCTGCCATGGACAAATACAGAATATGAAAGTGGTGCAACAGTTCAGCAGCCTGCAGATGGGATGGTGTATCGATTGCCATCGCAACA
>JBBRJE010000255.1:0-4850 GCA_038219845.1 Bacteroidia bacterium | reverse complement strand
TTGACAGACTGTGGATTAATACCTATGGCTTCCTTTGCATATTGAATTGCCTGGTCATTATTTCCCGCCATCAAATTAATAAGTGCCATGTTCTCTGCAGCCATCAGGATTGTAGGATTGTATGCATAGGAGCGGCTTAGATAAACCAGGGCTGAATCATATTTTTTCTGTGTGCCATAGATAACGCCAATATTATTTAATGCATTGAAATTTGTTGAATCATACTCCAGTGTTTTGCGTGAATAAACGAAGGCATTGGCCGTATCACCTGATTCAAGATAGCTTAATCCCAGATTATACCAATTCAGGGTGCTTGAAGGATAAATTGCAAGGCTCGCCTTATAATTTTTTATTGCTGAATTAAAATACACCTGGCTGGTTTGGTATATGCGTTCTTTCTCTCCCATAATCCTATATACATTGGCCAGGTTGGTATATACCCTGCTGCTATTGGGAGAAGCTTCCACGCCCGATTCAAACAGGCTTAGGTTCGATTTCCAGTCGAGGCTCCGGTTGATAGTTAAAAAAGAGAAGATGATTAATATGACGATGAGGTATCCTGTAAAATTTTTTCGCACCGGCATATAAAATGATTTCATATCTGTTTTAAATAATTTCGCTAAAGCCAAAACCAAAATAATACAGTATGCCACGGATGGCATAAATAGAAATCTTTCCCCTATTGTGGTAAGGTTTAGGAAAAAGAAATTGCTCGTTGGCGCTAAAGTAATAAAGTAAAAGAAGATGCTGAATGAGATGATTGGTTTCTTTTTTATTTGCATGATGGCATAGCTAAAAATACCGGCATGCAATACCAAAGAAAGCCATGGAATATAGGAATCCCAATTTAGCAGCGGAACCTGGTTATAAGAATAATCCCATGACAAAGGCCAGGGGACAAATAGTAATTTCAGGTAATAAAATAATATTTCAAATTTGGTAGCCATGAGCTGGCCCATGCTGCCCGCTCCATAAAGCACATTTTGATAGATGGTGGTTTGATCTCCCCCGGCAATATTATTGCCTACAATCCGATATCGCAGGGCAATAAATAAAAGGCCTGCGATCAGGAAGGGCAGGGTATATAAAACAGATTTTTTAATTGAAATGTTTTGAAGCATTATAAATGCCAATGGAATCACAAGCACCAGGGAAATAGAACTCTCCTTTGATAACAAAGCCAGGATGAAAAACAGGAAGCCAAGCATATTATTTTTAGAAAAATATTTTGTTTTCTGTATTGCGGAAGCAGCATAACCCATGGCCAGCAAGCCGAATAATGCAGATAATAGCTCGTCTCGGCTTTTCACGCTGGCTACCACTTCTGTATGAATAGGATGGGCGGCAAATAATAATACAATCAGAGCACTTATCCAGGGATGAATGTCTGGAATCCATTTCCTCAATAGGCTAAATAGCAAGAGTAGAATTAAGGAATAAAGAAGTATATTAAGGAAATGAGCCATTGCAGCACCATTCCCAAAAAACTGTTTCTCCAAAGCGAAAGAAGCCAGGGTTAACGGACGGTAAGGCTGGATCCCTTTCGAGGCATCAAATTTCTCAAGGCTTCCATATTGAAAAATCTCCGGTAATCCTTTGATACCCTTTTGCACCGACTGGTGCTTAAGAAAGAAAATATCATCATCGAGTGTAAATTCATAATTGATTGTATTACCGTATAGCACTAAAACAGTGATTACAAGCGTAATCCTGATCCATATATTGCCAATATTAATCCGATTAGCTCCCGGCTTTTTTTTTGATGTTTTAAGATCTTGTATTTTTTTTGCCAAAGCGTGTGTTCAATAGGTATGAGGCAAATATAATATGTTTTGTGTATTTACCCGATTCCGTGGCCCTGATCCTGCTCTTATATATTGCCAGAAGTTTAAGATGGTCCACTGGAGTCGTTGTTAGGGCGCTAAGAAGGAGATCTGACCGTTGAATTTGATAGAAATTTTAATATTTCATTTTAAGATCCTAAAGCATTAACATCATCTCTTTTTTTTACCTAATTTCCCATCCCAATTCTTCACCCGCCAGTCATGAAAAACATTTATATAATGATCAGCTTTTGCTTTATTAATTTAATTGCATCAGCACAAAAAACGAATCCTTTCGATAGCCGTTCGATTAAACAAACAGCTTCTGCTATTAACGATCCTGCAGTGCAAAAGGCTGAACGCATTGATGGAAGTAAAATGAATTCCACGGAAAACTTTATTTCTAAGCCTGTTCTTTTTACGAAGCCCGCATTAAATAACAATCCAAACCTGAGCTATTTTACCCCTCCCTCAGGTATTACACCAACGGTGATCAGCCGTAAGCCGGGCCAGATGGAATCAATGCAGCCGGCTCAAGATTCAAAAACAGGAGCATATTCATTTCTGGATGAGGCGAAAATACTCATGCAGATAAAAAATCCTGAAAAGGAATTTATTATTGTTAAAACCGAATCAGACAACCTCGGAATGACCCATGTACGATTGCAGCAGGTATTCAATTCCATTCCTGTTTATGGAGCAGAGGTGCTGCTGCATGGCAAGAATAATATTATGGATTATATGAATGGCAACTATTTTCCTACTCCTGTGCTTGCTTCAGTAAACCCACTTAAATCGGCAGCAGAGGCGGTGAAAAAATTATCAGAACATATTAACAAACAAACAAAAGTAGAAGAGCTTAGCGCCCTCGAAAAGCAGATTTTACATTATCAGGGCGCAGAACTTAGCCTGGTGATCTATACAATAAGAGATGCTAGCTCCATTCAATATAAGCTTGCCTACCAGGTTTTGGTTCGTCCCAATTTTATTGAAGTATGGAATTATTTTATTGATGCCAATGATTTAACGATTCTCGATTTCTATAATGGCACCTGCTACGCCAATGGCCCCAGAACTGCCCCGGCCAGCGACCTTAATGGGGTAAGTCGCACAATTAATACGTATGAGTTCAATGGAAAATTTTATTGCCTCGACGCATCGAAGCAAATGTTTAATCTGGCGGCCAGCACCTTCCCTGATAATGGCGTGGGTGTGATAGAAACCTATAGCGCCAACAATACAGACGGCAGCTCACTATTCTATGTTAATAATACAACCAATACAGGATGGAACGCCACGGCTGTTTCTGCCCATTATAATGCAGGCTTCGCTTTTGATTATTACAAGACCACTTTCAGCCGCAATTCAATAAATGCTTCAGGCGGAACCATTACTTCTATAATAAATGTAACACAAAACGGGCAGTCGATGGACAATGCTTATTGGAATGGAGCCGCTATGTTTTATGGCAACGGCAATACCGCTTTCAAGCCCCTGGCCGGCGCAGTGGATGTAGGCGGGCATGAGCTAACCCATGGCGTCATTCAGGCCACAGCCAATCTCGAATACAAGTCACAATCGGGCGCCATCAATGAGTCGATGGCAGATGTATTTGGCTGTATGATGGATAAGGCCGACTGGCAGATGGGAGAGGACATCACCAGGACTTCTTTTATTGCCACAGGTTGCCTTCGTGATTTTTCCAACCCGCATAACGGCAATGGCAATGGCTACCAGCCTGCGAAGATGTCGGAATACAATCCCACCACCCAGGATAATGGCGGGGTTCATGTTAATAGTGGTATTCCAAATCATGCTTTTTATTTATTCGCTACGGCCACCACAAAACAAAAAGCCGAACAGGTGTATTACCGTGCCCTCACCTTATATTTAACCAAGACCTCCCAATTTCTTGATCTACGGTATGCCGTGGTGAAAGCAGCCACAGATATTCACGGTGCTTCATCTGCCGAGGTAGCTGCCGCCAAAACAGCATTCGACCAGGTAGAAATATTCGATCCCAATGGGAATGGAGGAGGTGGCACAGGTGGTGGCACCACCCAAACATCCCCGGATGATTTGCTTCCCAATCCGGGACAAGATTTTCTTTTGAGCTATGATGTAAGCGGCGGCGCAACGAAATTATATCGTTCATCCACCACCGGAACAAATTTCATAGGACTAACCACCACCAATCAGAAACGCCGCGTGACTGTGCCCGATAATGGTGCGTATTGCCTCTTTGTAGATTTAAGCGGCAATATCAGAAGCATCGATCTTACCGGTAGTCCATGGACGCAAACGACCTTGAGCAGCGGGGGAGGATGGGATAATATTTCCATTTCGAAAGATGGTAAATTACTGGCTGCTGTTTCCACAAGTATTGATACTTCAATATATATTTACAGTTTCGCACAATCGGTATGGAAAAAAGTGCATCTCTACAATCCCACCTACTCCAATATTAATACCGCCGGCGTTGATTATGCGGATGCGCTGGAATGGGATAACACAGGGCAGTATGTAATTTATGATGCCCATAATACGATTAAAAACAATGCCGGAACCGACCTTACCTATTATGACGTGGGCATTGTTAAAGTATGGGATCTGAAAACCAATAACTGGGGTGATGGAAAGATTGAAAAACTATTTACCAATTTACCCGAGGACATCAGCATCGGCAACCCGATCTTCTCCAAAAATTCTCCTTATATCATTGCCTTTGATTATATTGATAATAGCGGTTCTTCACCGGTATATGCGATCATGGGAACCAATATCATCACTAACAAAACATCAGTGATCACCACCAATAATAAGATCGGATATCCTAATTATGGTAAAACAGATACGAAGCTTATTTACGATGGTTATGATGCTTTGTTCGCAGAAAATATTTATGTGATCAACTTGAATGCCGATAAAATCAGCTCTGCCGGAGGGAAAACCTCTGTTGTGCCAGATGGCAAATGGGGTTATTGGTATTCAACCGGGGTGCGATCACTTTTATCTGCATCAAAAGAT
>JBBRJE010000254.1:0-4872 GCA_038219845.1 Bacteroidia bacterium | reverse complement strand
AATTGAAAACGTGCAATGGGTTTTCCAAACATGATGCGCTCTTTGGAATACTTCACTGCGCTCTGGTAGCAATCCATTGCCGACCCTAAGGCTCCCCAGCTTATGCCATAACGCGCGCTGTTCAGGCAACTTAATGGCCCGCGTAGTCCTTTGACACCCGGCAATAAATTTTCTTTGGGCACCTTAACATTATCAAAAACAAGCTCGCCTGTAGCGCTGGCGCGTAAGCTCCATTTGCCATGGGTTTCAGGGGTGGTGAATCCTTCCATCCCACGTTCTAAAATGAGCCCGCAAATTTTTCCTTCTTCATCTTTGGCCCATACTACTGCGAGATCTGCAAAGGGGGCATTGCTGATCCACATCTTCGAACCATTCAATAAATAATGATCGCCCATATCTTTAAAGTTCGATTTCATTCCCCCGGGATCACTTCCATAATCAGGCTCCGTTAATCCAAAGCATCCCAATAACTCGCCATTGGCAAGCTTCGGGAGATATTTCATTTTTTGTTCTTCCGTTCCAAATAAGTATATAGGATACATCACCAGGCTTCCCTGCACAGATGCGGTGCTGCGAATGCCGCTGTCACCACGTTCCAGCTCCTGCATGATAAGTCCGTAAGTGGTATAATCCATTCCACCACAACCATATTTGGCTGGAAGCTGAGCGCCGAAACATCCCACATCAGCCAGCTTTTTAACCAGGTGAACAGGAAATTTTGCTTGTTGGCATGCGTCTTCAATAATAGGAGAGACTTCACGTTTTACAAATTCACGTACAGCATCCCTTACCAGCTTCTGCTCTTCAGAAAGCAGCTCATCAATCAAATAAAAATCCGGATGCGTAAATGTATCTTGCTTTAGGGAGCTGTGGAAAGACATGGGAATTAATGATGTATAATTAAAAATGAATAATTGAAAATGCGTATTTATTTAGATCAATCTTATTTGCTCATTGTAAGTGTTGAAGGAACGATAATAATTAATTATTCATTTTTAATTATTCATCATTCATTATTCATTCGTTTTACGTGTGCAGCACGAGCTTAAATCCCACCCCATGCACGTTCACAATCTCCAGGCGTGGATCATCTTTAAGGTACTTCCGGATCTTGCTGATAAATACATCCATGCTTCTTCCCATAAAATAATCATCATCGCCCCAGATAGAATTTAATAATTCATCACGCTTCAATGTCTTGTCGATATGAATGGCGAAAGTTCGAAGCAGGTCGGCTTCTTTTTGGGTGAGCTTCTGATCGGCAGCAGTAGTATGTTTTAGAACCAGGCGGTTATAATCTAGAGTATAATTGCCCAGTTCCAGGATATTATTGGTTTTAATTTTCCCGGTAGTGGAACGCTTTAAGAAAACTTCTATACGTGCCTCCAGCTCTTCGATGCTGAATGGCTTGGTTAGATAATCATCACCGCCCGATTTGAAACCTTGTAGCTTGTCTTCCTTCAGGCTTTTGGCTGAAGTAAAAATGATGGGAACCTGCTCATTTTTTTTACGTATTTCCTCTGCAAGAGAAAACCCATCGATCTTAGGCAGCATCACATCCAGAAGGCACACATCGTATGATTTCTTATTAAAGGCCTTCCAGGCGAGCTCCCCATCTTCACATAAGGTTACATCATAACCGTGCTGTTCTAGGTTATCTTTTATTACAAATCCCAGATTCTTATCGTCTTCTACCAGTAGTATTTTAGTTTTAATATCTTCCATGATTGGTATTTTATGCTTTAATGGCAAATATATTGTTTTTGTTTAATAAATTGGTATTCCCTAATGGGGCAAGGCTTAGGTCTGATAGCTATAGCAGTTATGACATCGCCATAAGCCAAAAATCGCAATTCATTTATTCCATTATTTAATTCTATTCGTTCAACTAAATCAATCGCCCCTGTATTAATACCTAATACTTTATACTTAATACTTTATACTAAATACTTAATACTCATTCCTCCCCATCCTCATCTTCCCCTTCCACATATTTAGAAAACAGATCGGTATTGATGCTCATCTCTTTTGCCAGGCTACAGAAGCTGCTCCATTCAAGGGCATCCACTACAGGGATATAAATTTGTTTTTCATCCAGGTATTGCCATCCATGCCGTAGTAATTTATCAATGGAGCTATACGAGATAAAAAAATCTTCATTCGGCTTTTCAATTATCTTAATCATATCTGCCGGCTGAAGGACGATGCTTTCAAAATTATTTAAGACGCTATAGGTTGTACTTAAATGCTCACTCATCTTCTCTACAAGGCTATTCGATGCATTTAACGTAGTGTATTGACTCTTACGCACCAGCTCATAGAAATAGCTGAGCTGCTCCGTTGCTGCATACGCTCTGAGCCGCTCAAATATCTTTGAACCCGCATAAAAATCGCGATGCACCGAAAGGAAATGCAGGGTTTCTTCTTCATGCATATGCCTGTGAAGCTCCGCTTCAAAATGCATTTGTTCTTTTTTAATCTTCTCGGCGCTAAAAAAAGTTTCAGCATCATCTACAATATCATTCTCTGCGATAGCTATGGCATGATGGAAAGTGAAGAATACCAGGAGCCAGTCGCGCAGGAATTCCCAGTCGTCGGGGCAGGAATAAGCAGGCAGATGAAGATCAATGCCTTTGCCCGTAAATTTCAGGATTAGCAAACGGGTAGAAATCCCATTGATGAAAAAAGATATGCCATCCTCCCTAAGCATTGTTTGAACATCATATTCAATGGCGTGCAATCCATGCTTTATTTTTGCAGCATCAAAAACTCCGGAAATATTGCGGAGCTTAAGAATGAATGCGTAGTTTGAAGGAATGGTAGTCATGCCTGGTATATCAAAGTTGTAGACTTATAATTTTTTTATTTGAGCGATCAATATTTAGGGATTGTTTTCCTTTTCAGAATCATCGCTTATTGAATACTAGGGTATCTGTATTTTTTTAAAATCCAAAAAAGTCTTTTAATTCAGGTGCATCCGTGGGTTTCAATCTTTTGGCCTGGATGAGCCTTACTTGTCTCCTGCGCATGGCAGACTCATACATTAACTTCTCATCGGATGTTTCCGGTTCGATTTCATACACGGGTATCGGACGGTTATTACCATCCACAGCAACGAAGGTATAGAACGCCTCATTACATTTTTTACGAGTGCCTTCAGGAATATTTTCCGCATACACTTCAATCCATACTTCCATGCTCGTTTTAAAAGCCCGTGTCACCTTGGCTTTGAGGGTCACCACATCACCCAGCTTTATTGATTCGGTGAATGACACGAAATCCACGCTCACGGTAACCACCACGCGGTTGCTGTGCTTCTGGGCTGCAATGGCGCTCACAATATCCATCCAGTGGAGCAGCCTTCCGCCCATTAAATTCCCTAAAGTATTGGTATCATTAGGCAATACCAATTCATTCATTTCGGTTAAAGAGTGATGGGGTTTCTTTAAAGTCATAGCCTTTACTCAGTTATTTTGAAAGTAATTATTTTTTCTTCTTCTTGAACGGAACATATTTCCCGGGGTTATCCTGTAATTCCTTTAATAAGGCATCCAGGTTTTTTGTGGCGCTTAAAAGGCTCTCATATAATTTCTTATCGTTGGTGAGCATGCCCAGGGAACCCTCACCACTGTTGACTTTCGCCAGTAAAGTTTTCATTTCATCGATCGCTTTATGTGCATCTTCCACTGTTTTCTTTAGATCGGCCTGTGCCAGCTGGTCGGTGCTCTTCTTTAAATTTTTTATAGAGGCGGTGATATCTTCATTATTACTTTTCAGATTATTAGTAATCGATTCTGCGTTGGCCAGAGAAGCATTAATTTTGGTTTTCTCATCCCTTACCATCCCATCTACTTCCAAGGTCACAATTTTTACATTTTCTGTGATGACCCTTAAATTAGCGATCACTGCGCTCAGATCTTTTTGGGCATCTTTGGTAAAGGTGGTATCCAGCTTATGTAAGAAATCAGTAAGGCTCTCTTTTATTTTAGAAAGGGTAGGGGCGAGGCTTTCCATCATACCCAGCTCAATTTTAGAGGCGATTGTATCTTTATTATTACAAATGGGCCCGCTGATATCGCCATTATATATTTTCAAGGCGTTTCCTCCCAGGATGCCGGTGGAAAATGAAGCGATCACGGCGTCTTTGCTAATCTTGAATTTTTTATTCACCGTAAACTCAATAATAACCTCCGATTTTATGCCTTGGGTCATCTCGATATCCGTTACTGTGCCTACCTTAAAACCATCGAGGTCGATGGGGGTGGAAACGGCGATACCCGGGTTATAGCTCATCCTGGTATAAAATGTATGGGTAGGGGTGAAGAGGTTACGTCCTTTTAAAAGGTTATATCCTAAGATCAGGCATACGATCGCTACTACTGTAAGGGCTCCTACTTTGGTTTCGTTTGATATTTTCATTCTGATTTAAAAACATGCGAATTTAATGAATACAAATTGAATTAAAAGAAAGTTCCAACGTTCCGTGTTCCTAATACTGAAACCACAAAGAACACGAAGGATAATACATACAAAGGATACAGAGAATGTATTTGTATTCATTCTTTCGCTTCGTTATTCTTTCGCTTCGCTATTCCTTAATTCTTTCGCTTCGCTATTCTTTCGCTATTCCTTCATTTAGCGTTTCGCGACTAGAAATCATCCATTTTCTGATCACCACCCTGTTCCTGCCGTGATTTTTTACGTTGTTGCACCTCTGCATTTCCAAAGCGGTAGGTAAAGGTAAGCATGGCAATCCGGGTTTCGCGTTTACGATAATTATCGGAACTGAATCCCGGTCCGAAATTATAAAGTTGAAAATGACGGGTATTCAAAAGGTCACTGATATTAAGGGTAAGGGAAGCTTTCGTTCCC
>JBBRJE010000253.1:0-4886 GCA_038219845.1 Bacteroidia bacterium | reverse complement strand
CATTCATAATTATTTATAAAATCAAAATTTAAGATCAGAGCAATTTACTTCTTACATACACATACAAATTAAAATGGTGCTGGTTCAGCAGGTTTAATATTTCATCTTCCATTTTCTTTCTGTTATAGTGTTTCACTTTTTGCTGTTGTATTAAAAGCATCGCTTTTTCGGCAAGCAGGATTGCCCTTCGGTCGTTATTTTGCGAGATGAGCGCATGAGCTACAATGGCGGCAGCCAATTCGGGCAGGCCATTGCCATTGGTTGCGTTGGTAGTGATCACAGGAATGAGCCAATCACCGTTTTTATCATGCACAAGGTTTTTAAGATTAACAGCCATCTTATCGGCACCTTCCCTGTCGCTTTTATTTACCACAAATATATCTGCAATTTCCATCACACCGCTTTTCAGGGTCTGTACCTCATCACCCGACTCCGGCACCACCACCACTACTGAAGTATCCGCAATGCCTGCAATTTCCACCTCACTTTGTCCTACGCCTACCGTTTCAATGATTATATAATCAAATCCAAAACATTGCAATACCTGCACCACTTCAATTATTTTACTGCAAAGCCCACCGAGGGAGCCGCGTGTGGCCATACTGCGGATAAATACCTGTGTATTATTAAAATGTTGTAACATCCGTATCCTATCGCCC
This sequence comes from Bacteroidia bacterium, assembly GCA_038219845.1. GTDB lineage: Bacteria > Bacteroidota > Bacteroidia > UKL13-3 > UKL13-3 > CAINMV01. The sequence continues at coordinate 4,227 of JBBRJE010000253.1, read as the reverse complement.
AGCAACGCTCCAAAATTGAAAGGGCTAGAGGGATCAACAGCTACGATGGCCAATTTTTTATCCCGCTGCACCCAATGGTTTGCCAATGCATTCACCAGGCTGCTTTTACCTGCACCGGGAGCGCCGGTAAGGCCGATAACAGGAGCATTTTTTATGGGGTGTAAAGCGGTCAGGATCGATTCATATCCGGGAGCTTCATTCTCGACAAGGCTAATACAACGCGCCAATGCACGTATATTTCCTTCTGCAAATTCGGCTAAGAGCGCGGAGAATTCCATTGAAAGGCGAAGGTAAAGAATTAGGAATGAAAGAATGAAGAATAGCGAAGTGAAAGTAAGAATACAAATTAAAGAATCAATTCAATGATAACAAATAATCTAAAATTTAGTGTCATGAATAAATTACTGATCCATTCGGGATACATTTAAAGCAGCGGTAATCGCATCGCTATGCAGGTCATCAATAAACTGCTGGTGGGAGATATAATGATGAGGTCCGAAAACTAATCTTCCAAAATGGAGATATAAAGATCTTCAACTTTCTTTCGGGCCCATGGGGTCTTCCGCATAAATGTCAGACTGGATTTTATGCTGGGGTCTTTAGTAAAACAATTCACAGGAATACGCCTCCCTAATTCCTCCCAGCCAAAATGATTTACAAGTATTGTTACAATGTATTCAAGGGTTTTACCGTGTAGGGGATCATTTGATTTTTCAGGAGGATCCTGTAGGTTCATTATAAATTGGTTATTTTATTTTAATGAAAACATGTTTGATCTTATTTTTGCCTGTCTCTCTTTCATCGATTACAAATTTGTTCAAGCTCTTAATTAGCGGCAGCATTTTAGGGAAACCATAATTTCTGGAATCGAAATCAGGTTTTTTCTTAAGGATAAGATTACCCAGGTCGCCTAAGAAAGCCCAGCCATTTTCATCAGCCAGGTCTGAGATATTATCGCTTAAAAGTTTTACCAGCTCCTGGTCAATTTTATTTATAGGTTTGATTGTGTGGTGTGCCTGTTTGGATGATTTTATTTTATGTGTTTCGATAACAGTAGTATCCTCCACTTTTAAAATCTCCAGGTAAATAAATTTATCACAGGCAGTGATAAAAGGAAGCAATGTTTTTTTCTCCCCGATGCCAATCACTTTCATCCCTGCTTCGCGCAGCCGGGTAGCCAGTCGGGTGAAATCGCTGTCGCTGGATACAATGCAAAAGCCATCAACTTTACCGGTATATAAAATATCCATGGCATCAATGATCATCGCGCTATCGCTCGAATTTTTGCCTTGCGAGTAACTGTATTGCTGTATTGGGGTGATCGCATTTTCAAGTAAAACTTTCTTCCAGCCCATCACTGTTTGCTTGGTCCAATCGGCATAAATTCTTTTGAAGGTTGGGGTACCGTATTTGGCAATTTCTTCAAACATTTCCCTCACATTGGCATAGGGAACGTTATCAGCATCGATTAATACTGCAAGGCGTAAATCCTTAATAGCATCCATTTTATAATTAATTTAAAATTCTTTTTTTAATGCAATTAGCAGGCTTCAAATGTAGTATTCAATATTGATTGTGACGGAAAAACAATTTTATAGAATTACAAAAAAATCTTTAGAAATAAAGTGAGATGCATATTTCTTTTTATTTCATTTTTTTTTCTTTATTTCCTTCAGCAATTTCTTTTCATCGCCTTTTAATTTCCTTTGTAATGTTTTAACATCCTCAGATGCCGGAAGTCTCTCGGGTTTTACCCCACGATCAAGAAGCATTTTTCTTACCGCAAGATTATTATCAACGTGTTCTTTCGTGATTTTTGATTCACTTTTCAAATCTTTATCAGTTACATTATGACTGGTTAATTCTGTAGCGAAATCTTTAGCTTTAATAGTGAGTGTAGGTAAAAAATCAGCCAAGGGTCTGTTCTCAGGAACCTGTAATCGCTGTTTCATTACCAAGGTGCTGAGTCCGCCAAATAATGCCGCATCTCCTTTGCTTCTAATAATAGCAAAACCTTTATAATCCACACCTCTTTCAAAAATAATTGCCGAAAGTTTTTTCTCAGCTCGGGTAAGTTTCTCCCTGGCGAAAACTCGTGCAACATCCAATAATCGTTGTTCAATAATTTCCTGTTTTCGCGTTTGAACAGCAAAATAAGTTTGAGCAAATGCGACTTCGCTTTTCCCGGGATCTCCATTTTGCGCGATAAGATAACAAGCATATCTTGTGAGCGCAATATCCTGAAGTTCGCGTACGGATCCACTACCTAAAACGACCATTTTCCCGACCTCGGCGAAATGGTCGGAAACCTCTGCCCCACTGGTTTCGCATGCGATTTTTGCTTTTTCAATTACTTTGTAAAAGTTCTCCCATTTGGTATAGCCAAAGAAGATTTGCAATTCCCTTGCACTCCAACATTCCACATCATTAAAGATATAGCAGGCCAGTTCAAATTTTTCGAAAAGTTCGGTGATTAATTCTTTTTTCATGAGGATAATTATTTTTTATTAGCAACAAAAATAGCACAAAAAAAACCAAACGAGAGGCATACTCTCATAATCTTAAAAATAAAAAAGGCGAAAGAGTATTCTCTTTCGCCTTTAATTATTTTTATACGGAATTAATCCACGATTAACTTTTGAACAGCTTCGCCTTTGTTGGTGATCACTTTAACGATATAAATTCCTGCATTCAGGTTCAAATCAATGTCAGTAGAAACTGCATTCATTACATTTCTTCCTGACATATCAAAAAACTGAATTTTTTGAATCGTCTCTTCGGTTTTAATCACCAGGTGATTACCGCAGGGATTTGGGTACATAGCGAATTTCGCTTCGCCTCTTGATTTATCGATACCCATAAATTGCATATATCCGTTGATCTGCATGGCGATCATCATTCTTGGCGCGAGGTAGTTTTGCATCGTATCAATATAGGCCAGCGCTTTTGCTTTACTCATATTTGGGTTGGTGCTTAAGCCATTGCTATGGCATTGTTGCGCTGCAGCAGCGGCGGCGGCAGGGGTATAACCAACGGCCTGGTAGGTAGCAGTAGCCACATTCACACAAGTTGCAGAATCCCACCATTCCCAAGGGGCAGCCTGGGGGCCTCCAGGAACAATTTTAAAGCGGTAGTAACCTTCTATTTTTTCATTGTTCATTTTAGAAGCAGCAGAATAAACATCATGAAATGAAGCCAGCTTCCATTGGTTATTTAAGCCTAAGGTATTGGCCATCCTGCATATATTACGGCTTCCGTCAACCGGTATTACAGGCTGCGGTGTGGTGCCAGGTACATATACAATGCCGCTGGTATCCGGTGCGAAAGGATCTGTGTAGCTATGAAAGCCTACCACAGGAACTTCTCCTGCTTCCATCCAGTTAATATCACCGATGGCGCCGCCTAAATTAAATATCATATTAACCTTAGAGCTATAGCCAGGATTATTAACATTATTAATTGTTCCAGGCATCAGGTCATTAATATCTCCGAGCATGGCGGTATCAATAAATGGTTGACCTGTTCCAGAGTTTATGAATTTCGAATAACGTGTTTCTGCATTGCGATCTACATAAGCATAACCTAATGCGATATATCCGCCGGTACCCTGTCCTCCAAGCGCGATTCTGCCGGTATCAACTTTATATAAGTCGGCATTCATTCGCATATAACGAACGGCGGCCTTGGCATCCTGCATGCCACGGTAAACTGCCTGCATGATTGTTCCACGACGGATGTCGACGGTTGAGCCAGTGGGGTTCCACCCCTGACGGTAAGCAGCTGCACAAACAACAAAACCGCGCATGGCAAAGCGTTTACACATTTCGATGGTGGCACTGTCGTTCTTATCCCCGGTAGGGCCCTGGTTTAAATAACGGGGTAAAAAGCTTCCTGTAGGCAATAAAATAATCAAGGGTCTCTTTTGCGCTGTATCCGATGCCGGTGGAAGGTAGATATCACATTTGAGATTTACTAGAACTGGTGAGCCGGTAAGAATCTGATAGTTCTTTGCATAAACCGAGTCCTTGATTTTCTGGTAGGAAGTGAAAACTTCACTTAGGTAACGTTGCTGCCCGAGGATGGCTGAGGCAATAAATAAAACAAGAATTGTAGAAAGGAGATTTCTTTTCATGATAAATAGGGTTTGAAGATTTTTTGAGCGAAACTATAATTATAAATCAGAATTACCAAATATCAATATTGTTTCCTGGCTGCCTAGTTTTGGTT
>JBBRJE010000252.1:0-4916 GCA_038219845.1 Bacteroidia bacterium | reverse complement strand
TTTTTTTAAATACTTCATCACCCGTAAACAGGAAGCATCCCAGCACCGAACGGATCTCATTCTCAGTTCTCTTTGGCGCATAGTATTGTAATTCTTCCACCATATCGTGCGTAAGATTCAAGCTCTCCAGCTGGTGCTGTGCATAAAAGGAAGGGATCACATTATAGCCTATCTGTATCTTTCCTTCAAAGGGTTCGGTATGGGCAATCATTCTCAGGACAGTTGATTTTCCCAAGCCATTGGCACCGATCAGGGCAATTTTATCCCCGTTCAAAATTTCGGCATTAGAATGTTCGATAATCACTTTATCTCCATACCTCTTGGAAATATTTTCAAGGCTGGATATCAAGCGACCGGGCTTCGTGCCGATGCGAAATTCAAAATTCACGGCAGCAGCGGCATCGAGCGGTGCTTCCACCTTCTCCATTTTCTCCAGCATCTTCTCTTTGCTCTTGGCCATGGAAGCCTTGCTGGCCTTAGCCTTGAAGCGATCAATGGTACGCTGGGTCTGACGAATCTGTGCCTGCTGATTTACAAATTGATTCAGCTGTATTTCATCACGCTGCTCTTTCTCCTGCATATAAAATGTATAATTGCCGGGGTAGATGGTAATCTTCTGGTTCGCTACCTCTACAATTTTTGTTACAAGCCGGTCGAGAAAATAACGGTCGTGGGAAACGACGATGATGGTTCCATCATAGGTCTTTAAATATTCTTCCAGCCACATGATAGAGGGCAGGTCGAGGTGATTCGTAGGCTCATCGAGCATCAATAGGTCGGGATGCTGTAATATCAGTTTTGCAAGCATCACGCGCATGCGCCAGCCTCCGCTGAATTGTTTGAATGGCTTGTCGAGCTGTGCGGTAGAGAAGCCCAGGCCTTCCAGCAGCTGCTCTGTTTTATGTTCCATCTCATAACCACCCAGCACTTCAAATTCATGCTGCATATCGCTTAGCTTATGAAGGTTGTCGTCGCTATAATCTGTCTCCACAATTTTCAAGAGTTTTTCAATCTCATCGCGGATATGTAAGGCGTCGCCAAAGGCACTCAGGGCTACATTTTTTATACTGTCTTCTGTTTCAAAGCTCAGCAGGTCCTGGTTAAAGAAACCCAGCTTAATACTATTTTGTCTTGAGATATTTCCTTCAGCTAAGGTATACTCGCCCATAATCACGCGAAGAAGTGTTGATTTACCTGTTCCGTTAAGTCCAATCAGCCCGATACGTTCATTCGGATGAATATGCCAGGAAGCGTTTTTATAGAGTACGCGTCCACCAAATTCGAACGTTATATTATTTAATGCAATCACGGCGCGAAGATAAGCTACATTGAGGGAATGAGGCAATAAATAGATGTTATTTTACAGGAAACTATGTACCCGGAATGTTCCGATTTTTAATTGTAGAGATGTTGCATGCAACGTCTCTACATGCAACGTCTCTGCATGCAACGTCTCTGCATGCAACGTCTCTACAATTATGAATCGAAATCCTGTAACATAAAAAAAGCCCTGGTTTACACCGGGGCTGCATTGGAATTTATATTTTGTTTATTATCTCCTTTTCCGTTGAACATCCCTGCCGTTCCTTTCGTCGAATTTGCTGCGGGAGCCGGATGATGAACCTGAACTGCGTCCGCCACCGGTATAACCGCCACCACTGCTGCGGTCGGAAGAAGAACGTTCTCTGCCATAACCCTCACGACTGCCACTGCTGCTGCCTCCTGTATAGCGTCCTCCCCCACTGCCACTGCCTACCCTGCCTTTCGGACCACCGCTATCTGCATCATTCATACGTATCGGACGACCGTCAAAATCTTTACCATCGAATGTTTTAATCATCAAGGGCGCCGATTCGCTATCCACTTCAAAAAAAGTATTCACTTCACGAATATCAATTCGTCCGAGTACTTCTTTCTTCAAGCCTGTTTCATCTAATATAAACTGAAGGAACTGCCCTTTTGAGAAGCCGTCTTTTGATCCAATATTTACAAATAACTTAGAAAATCCGCTATGTCCGCCGTAGCTTGGATCGCGTTTGCCATCGGTGCGGGCGTTCAGGTCGTATGCATTTTCATAATATTTAAGCAATTGCTTAAACTCAATAGAAGCCACCCTTTGTAAAATATCTTCCTTGCTTAAGGCGGCAAATTTCTCATTCAATGCCGGCATATAGGTTGCAAATTCACCCTCCGTAACATCCACTGCAATCAGCTTATCCATAAAATTAAAGAACTGCTTACGGCATACATCGCTGCCGGAAGGCACGTCCATCTTATGAAACTGGGCATTAACCATCTTTTCCAGGTGCCGCACCTTTCCTACTTCTTTCGTATGCAGGATGCTGATACATATTCCGCTTTTACCTGCCCGTGCAGTACGACCGCTGCGGTGGGTATATACTTCCATCTCATCCGGCAATTCGTAATTGATGACATGGGTGATTCCTTCTACGTCGATACCGCGCGCTGCCACATCAGTAGCTACAATCATCTGTAAGCTTTTTTGGCGGAAACGCGACATTACCTTATCCCTTTGTTGTTGGGTTAGGTCGCCGTGCAGGGCTTCGATATCATATCCTTCCTTTACCAGTTTCTCCGTCACTTCCTGGCAGTTGATACGAGTACGGCAAAACACAATGCCATACATGCCGGGGTTGAAATCGATCAGGCGTTTCAAGGTCTCATAACGGTTTTGCGAGCTGGTGATATAATACTGGTGATCAATATTTACATTGCCCGTATTCTTCTTACCTACAGTGATCTCTTTAGGAGATTCCATGAAGTTCTTGGCAATAGCCCGAACTTCGGTAGGCATGGTAGCGCTGAAAAGCCAGATACTTTCGCGGTTGATAGCATTCTTAAGAACAAATTCAATATCGTCGCGAAATCCCATATTCAGCATTTCATCTGCCTCATCGAGGACAACGTATTTAATTTTTTCCAGGTTCACCGCTTTGCGTTCAATCATATCGATCAAACGGCCGGGAGTGGCCACAACAATTTGCACCCCGGCTTTCAGGGCTTTAATTTGCATCATAATAGATGCCCCGCCATAAACGGGTTCAACAGAAACACCTTTCAGGTGCTTTTTGTAATCGCGGATATCGTTGCTTATTTGCAAACAAAGTTCACGCGTTGGGCAGACAATCAGTGCCTGCGGATATTTTGCGTCAGTATCTATTAATTGTAATAACGGCAAGCCGAAGGCTGCTGTTTTACCTGTACCGGTTTGGGCCAGACCTACAAAATCTGTAGTGCCCGAAAGTAAGATGGGGATTGCTTTTTCCTGTATTTCAGAGGGGGTAACAAAACCTAAGTCGGCGGTAGCTTTAACTAATGCTTCACTCAATCCAATCGCTTCAAATGCATTCATGTGATAATATATATGTATTAAAACGCGAAGATACACTTTTTCGGTGGGTAAATTGGGGATAAGTTGGGACGGGAGTAGATAGTAGTTAGTAATTAGTAGTTAGTAAAATACAAGGCTAAAATCAATCTATTTCGAATATCAGTAACGCTCACAAACTCCAATTCAATTTGCGAGAACTCGATGACCCTATTAGATTTTTTGGTGCGGGAATGATAAAATTTTTTATATGGATGAATAAGAAATAGAATTACCTTCGTTCAACAATAAACGGTTTTACAAATCTTTTGAACATCTTGAAAAAAATTTATTCATTCTTCAAAAATTTATTTTTCGTTTTAGTTTTTATGCATTGTTGCGGGCTATTGCAGGCGCAACCAGAATTTGTATGGGCGAAGGAATTTAAAGGGAATAAATCTGAAAGATGGAATTCGATTGTTATAGGCCATTCAGGAAATATTTACTCTTCAGGCTTTTTTAATGATACAGTTGATTTTGATCCCGGTCCCGGTCAATACAATTTGGTTTCAGCTAAAGGCAATAGTGATATTTTTATCTGCAAGCAAAATACATCCGGAAGCTTACTCTGGGTTAAGCAATTAACAGGTCCCGACTTTATAGCTAAATCTAATCAATCGGTAGATGATTCAGGTAATGTTTATATCTCGGGAACATTTTCGGGTACTGTAGATTTCGATCCGGGAATTGCAACAAATTATTTAACATCATCTTCAATGGACGATATTTTTATTGTGAAATTGGATTCGTCAGGAAATTTTTTATGGGTTAAAAAATTAGATGGCCCATCCCAAAATAGATCATGGGTAATTACTTTTGATCATTCCGGATCAATTTGCATCGCAGGATTTTTTTACTCAACTACAGATTTCGATCCCGGTCCTGGAATTTACCGTCTAAATACGATCGGCGGACAAAACCCATTTATCTTAAAATTAGACGCATCTGGTAATTTTATATGGGTAAAACAATTCATTAGTAATACAATGGAGATTTTTTCTTTGACAACAGATGCGAAGGGAAACATTTATACAACCGGTGAATTCAAGTATTCTCTTGATTTTGATCCGGGTCCAGGTTCATTTAATCTATCAGCTTCAGGTTCAGGAAGTGCAGATATTTTTATTTCTAAATTGAACACTGATGGCAATTTTGTTTGGGCAAAACGGATTGGAGGTCAAGATGAAGATTGGGGATACGCTATTGCGGCGGACAATGACGGCAACATTTATTGTGCGGGAAATTTTCAAAAACTTGTTGATTTTGATCCGGGACCGGCAACCTATAATTTTACAGCTTTTCTCGAAGATATGTTCATTTTAAAACTGGATTCGTCAGGAAACTTTAAATTGGCGAAACAAATTAAGGGAATTATAACCGCACAGCCCTTTTGCCTTTGTATCGGATATTTTAATGATATTTATATTACTGGTTTTTTCTATGGTCCTGCTATTGATTTCGATCCAGGCATTGGAGTATATAATTAAAATATCCGATACAAAGGCAAAAGGGCTGTGCGGTTATAATT
>JBBRJE010000251.1:0-4966 GCA_038219845.1 Bacteroidia bacterium | reverse complement strand
CCTGTGGTATCATTCGGATCTTCTTCATTTTTGGGAACCGAGGTTACATGGGTGAAGACATCATGACTCAGATAATGTTTCGTATCAGGGTTGGCGATAAGTCCCATCTTCGGATTAATCTGTGCATTGGGTGTAAGGGTGAATTCTTCCAGCACATGATCCTCCAGATCTATTTTCTTATAGTTCACCTTATAAAAAATATTCGGCGGTGCATTGCTATCACCCAAATAGGTGACAATATAATTCTTCATCCTGACAGGCAGATTCTTTTCCAGCAACACATTCTCCAGATTCATTTTTTCATCACCCAAGGAAAGACCGGAAAGATTTTGCGAGATGACATTCTTATTAACTGAAGAAAAAATAATCCCGATCATCATCAGTGCGAAGCCCAGATGTGCAATCGAACCACCCGCCATCTTCATCTTTCCTTTCAAACCATCGAAAATATAAGAGAGGTTGGTGGAAACTGAGAAAAGACAGGACACCAGTAGCACGCCATGAATAATTTTTTCTAATTGCGCCAGGTAAAAAAACAAGGAGCCTATTGCCAAGGCAATGCTAAAATGTATGGCCATCCTGATCACGAAGGAGCGGACAGATGCCGTGTTCCTGTATTTTAAATATTGGGTGACAGCGCTGCCCAGCGCGATAAGTATGGCTATTGGAATCTGTATGAAATGATACGCTTCAAACCTGTCGGAGGGTGGGGCCATCTTCAGATTCTGATTGAAGAGCAGTGCGATCTTATTATATACGGGAATAGAAGTGACAACAACAATATGAATGGCTGAAAGCAAAAAAATTAATGAGCCGATAAACATCCAGAATTCCCTGGCACTTAATTTATCCTCTGCTTTATCGGATTTATATCTGTTCCAGGTGCTAATAATAAGAAATATGGTGAGGCCAATAAAGGCAAAGAGCCATAATAATAATTGTCCCGACAAGCCCAGGTCTGTGAATGAATGTACGGACGAATCACCCAGTATGCCGCTGCGGGTGAGGAAGGTGGCATAAAGCACTGAAAGGAATGAGAGCGTCACTAAAAAAACACTGGCATGTGCCGACTTTTTGGTGCTGTTAAATATCAACATTGAATGAATTCCACCGGCCATGATTAGCCATGGAAGAATGGAGGCATTCTCTACCGGGTCCCAGTTCCAATAACCGCCAAAGGTTAAGCTCTCATATGCCCAGGCTGCCCCCATCACGATTCCTATGCCCAGAATACTCAGGCATACCAACGCCCAGGGTAGGGCGGGCTTGATCCATTCGGTATATCGTTTTTGCCAGAGACCTGCTATTGCGAATGCAAAGGGCACCAGGGTAGATGCAAAGCCTAGAAATAAAGTAGGAGGATGGATCACCATCCAGTTATTCTGCAATAGCGGGTTTAAACCATTGCCATCTCTCACCGACTGTAAATAATTCGCATGCTGAAAAATAGGAGCATCGAGCATTGCTTCGCGTAAGAGGGTAAAGGGGCTGCTTCCGATTTTAAAATCACCAATCAACACACCCAGGATCATGGAGGTGAGCATCACCTGCGATGCAGCGATGATGGTCATCACCGGCTTTTCCCAACTCTTGGGCGCCTTCCACATTACCAGCGCACCCAGCAATGCCTGCCATACAATCCAGAGCAGGAAGCTTCCCTCCTGCCCTTCCCAAAAACAAGAAATCATAAATTTAGCTGGCAACGAATTCGATGAATGCGACCAGGCATAATGATATTCGTAATAATGATGGTAGATGATATAGAACAGGCTCACAAATACCGTGACCACTGCCACGCATTGGATACGGAAAGCATAGCGTGCAATATTAAGCCAGGAAGAATTCTCGGAGGTTTCTTTGGTGGCGAAGAAATAAGCGATGCAAGAAAGTAGCGATAAGGTAAAGGAAAGAACGATAGCGAAATGTCCAATATTGCCGGGTGCCAAATGTTCGCCTATATAATTCATTTATTTTCTTGAGAAAGGATTAGCTAAAGAATCAAATTTATCTAAAGATTTATATTATTTTTTTATTAATTGCACTTTTTATTTTGAGCATCAATTAATTCTAATGCACTCTTTCAAATCTCTTTCTTATTGTATTTGCTTGGACATTTCATCAGAATCTGCGAAGCTTTAAAAACTTCCCCGTTCATTTTTCCTATGACCACCACACGCTCTGCCTTATCAAAATCCTGCGGCTTGGTATCATTTAATTCAACCTTGCATTCCTGCCCGTTTTCATCTCTAATAAAGAAGGAGAAATAATTCGGATTCTCTTTCGGATTATAGCTGGTGCCTTTTTCTTTTACCTGCATGCCTGCAATATGCACTTCCTTCCCCGGATGCTCGTTGCAATAGCTGAAATTCGCATAGGTGCTGGTTTTGCCATAAATACTGAATACAGCCACCATGGCTGCAGCAATAAAAACCAGGGCGATAATATAACGTGGTTTCATTTATTTTTTTCTAATTGGGAGATTTTACGATCAAGGTAAATGAGATAAGAAATAATACCTGTAAAGATAATGCCTATAACAGTAATTACGACATATATTTTACCATTTTCACGCAGCGCTTCTCCCATTTCCGGTGGGGCATCCTGGGCGAATGCCCTGGTTATGCTCATTAAAAAAATGACAATGGAGCCCGATATAATTTTAATTCTCTTCATATTCGTTGATGTTCTTAATTTTCCTGTAACGGTATAATATTGTGAATATCCAGAAGCCCAGCAATATCCAGCCAAGGCAGGCAGGATAAAAAACCATGCGAAGCTGAAAATCCAGCTCATATTGTTTAAAGCTAACGGTATCAGCGCTTGCCGGATGCAATGAGATCATGAACTTGGGCATGATATAGGTAACAGCCAATTGCATCGGGAAGGCAAATATATTATAAACTGCGGCGAGCCTTGCTCTTTTGGTTTCGTCTTCCACCGCGCTTCGCAATACAAAATAAGCAAGGTAAATTAGTAAGGCGATCGCAGCACCGTTCAGCTTCGGATCGCGTGGCTCCCACCAGGTACCCCAGGTATATTTCGCCCAAAGACTGCCGGTGGCAATACCCATCAGCCCGAATAGAAATCCGATCTCCGCTGAGGCGCTGGCTTGCAGGTCGTGATCATGATCCGATTTTCGCAGGTACTGTATGGAATGGTAAACGGAAAAAGCAAATAACGAATACATCGTAAACCACATCGGCACATGGTAGAATAGATTTCTAATGGTTTCATTGGTGATATCAAGGGCGGGCACTTTTGAAATTAAACCAAAAGTTAATACGAACATTAAGATGCCCACTCCTGTTAATTTCCACCAATATTTCCGCATCCACATAGATACCGCGAATTTATACTTTCTCAACTGAAAAAAGAATGCTAATTCAAATTTATAATGAAGGGAGTGATTGTTAAATCAAAGACTATTATCTTAAGACCCTGCCGGCCAAATAATAAATATTTACATCTCCTCAATCGCCTGCTTTAGTTCAAGCATCTGCCACAATGGTGTTGAGGTGGCGCCGCAGATGCCCACAGTATAATTTTCATTGAACCATTCTTTTTTTAATTCCCTGGTATTGGATACAAAATATGAATTTGGATTATGCGCCTTGCATACGTCAAATAATATTTTACCATTGGATGATTTCGTTCCCGAAACAAAAATTACGACATTAAATTTTTTTACGAAATCCCGTAACTGAACGTCGCGGTTGCTTACCTGCCTGCAAATAGTATCGTTGAATTCCACCTCATGCCCTTTCGCTTTGAGATAATCGCGGTAGCCATACAAGGCTTTTGTGCTTTTGGTTGTCTGGCTGAACAGCTTTACTTTTTTCGGCAATTCCATCAGGTCCAACTCCTCCTGTGTCATAAATACCTTAGCTCTTCCTCGGGTTTGGCCAAGCAAGCCTGCTACCTCAGCATGGCCATGTTTGCCATAAATAAGTATCGGCGTTTCATCCCGGTCAAAAGATTCCTTAACCCTGTTTTGCAGCTTGAGAACTACGGGGCAGCTTGCATCGATCAGTTCGATATTATTTTCAAGCGCGGTCATATAGGTTTCAGGCGGCTCACCATGAGCCCGGATAAGCACTTTGCTATCCCGAATGTTTTTAAGGTCGGTGGTATTTATGATCTTCAATCCCTTTTTAGCCAGGCGCTCCACCTCTTCATCATTATGAACGATATCGCCCAGGCAATACAGATTACCTTCCTCATCCAGGATCTCTTCAGCCATTTCAATAGCATAAGTGACACCAAAACAGAAACCTGAATTCTCATCGATGGTGGCTTTCATGTTAAGCATAGGATACAAAGATACTTATAATTGCTTTTCAAGACCCTTTTTAACCAAAGATTAATCGGCGATATTTTCCATATAACCTTTTAAATATTTTAACTTTGCCCCAATTATGTTCCAGCAGTATCGTCCGAAAACATTTACAAAAGCAGTATTAAACCTGATACTTATTAATATCATCCTCTACCTCGCATCATGGGTTGTTTATACCAAATATGGTATCGATTTGCAGGATAAATTTGCATTATATTTCCCTGATTCTTATGATTTCAAATGGTACCAGCTGATTACGCATATGTTTATGCATGAGAGCGCCTGGACTAAAGACGGTAGTATTATGCATATTCTTTTAAATATGTATGGCTTATGGCTTTTTGGAACGAAGCTGGAAAACATATGGGGCACCAGGCGATTTTTGCTATTCTATTTTATCTGTGGTGCTGGCGCATTTCTGATGCATTGGCTGATGGGTTATGCCGGATTTATAAACCCCTACCCTATCATCGGTGCTTCAGGCGCTATCTCAGGCCTGATCGTTGGATACGGCTTTCTATTTCCCAATTCTGAATTTATGATTATACCTATACCCATTCCAATCAAAGCAAAATACCTGGTGATGCTATTGGCCGGATATGATGTGATCTTTGGTTTGATAGGCAAGGA
>JBBRJE010000250.1:0-4981 GCA_038219845.1 Bacteroidia bacterium | reverse complement strand
ACACAATATACTTTGTTGCATTGGGCCTGAAGGCGATTTCTCAAAACAGGAAATACTTCTCAGCAACCAGAATGGTTTCACCGGGATAAGCCTTGGTGAAAGCCGCTTTCGCACAGAAACAGCAGCCATTTCCGTATGCAGTTATTTTTACTTTTTATAAGGAGTGATTGATTTTATCAGGATACTTTCTCCACCACCACAGCAGTTCCATAAGCAAGCACCTCTGTAAGTCCTGTCATCACCTCATTGGATTCATATCGCATATTGATGATTGCATTCGCACCCATTCCGCTTGCATGATGAATCATTAATTGGAATGCTTCTTCCCTCGAGTTTTCACATAATTCAGTATAGATGGAACTCTTTCCTCCAAATATAAGGCTGCGTGACCTTACAGTGATGCCGCGTACAACACCCATATGCCGGGTAATTTTGTAACCTTCCAGCGAGGTGCTGGTAGTAATTAATGCACTGTCCATGGTTTGATTTAGATTAGTAGATAGTATTTAGTAGATAGTATCCGGATCGCTATCGGATGATAACTGAGAAATGCAACTGACAAAAAAAGCCCCCTTCCAGGTAACGAAAGGGGGCTTTAATTTTATTATCTTAAATTATTTTACGATCTCAGTAACCTGGCCTGCACCAATGGTACGTCCGCCTTCGCGAATCGCGAAACGAAGTCCTTTTTCCATGGCGATAGGATTAATCAATACTACATTAATCGTTACGTTATCACCAGGCATAATCATTTCCACTCCTTCCGGTAAGGTGATTTCACCTGTAACGTCAGTGGTACGGAAATAAAACTGTGGGCGGTATTTATTAAAGAACGGTGTATGACGTCCACCTTCATCTTTACTTAATACATATATTTCTCCTTTGAATGATGTATGCGGAGTTACTGAACCCGGCTTACAAATAACCATTCCTCTGCGGATGGCTTCTTTTTCGATACCACGTAATAACAGACCTACGTTATCTCCAGCTTCACCACGGTCTAATATTTTACGGAACATTTCAACACCTGTTACTACTGATGTTAATGTTTTTTCACCTTCTTTTTGTAAACCAATAATTTCAACAGATTCGTTGGAATTGATCACTCCTCTTTCGATACGTCCGGTAGCAACGGTACCACGACCGGTGATAGAGAATACATCTTCCACTGGCATCAACATTGGTAAATCAACCAAACGTGGAGGAACCGGAATATAATTATCAACGAAATCCATCAATTCCATGATTTTCTCAACCCATTTCGGATCGTTATTCAAACCACCTAAGGCCGAACCACGTACGATTGGAATCTCGTCGCCCGGGAACTCATATTTGTTCAATAGTTCGCGGATTTCCATTTCCACGATATCTAAAATTTCAGGATCATCCACCATATCCACTTTATTCATGAATACCACGATTTTAGGTACACCTACCTGGCGTGCCAAAAGGATATGTTCGCGTGTTTGAGGCATAGGGCCATCGGTTGCAGCTACTACCAGAATCGCTCCATCCATCTGGGCTGCACCTGTAACCATGTTCTTCACATAGTCGGCGTGGCCCGGACAATCAACGTGTGCATAATGGCGCGTTGCTGTTGTATATTCTACGTGTGCCGTATTAATGGTAATACCGCGTTCTTTTTCTTCAGGAGCTGAATCGATTGATTCGAAAGAACGTTTTTCTGAAAGACCTTTTGATGCCAGTACAGAGGTGATCGCCGCTGTTAAAGTAGTTTTGCCGTGGTCTACGTGACCGATAGTACCTACGTTTACGTGTGGTTTGCTGCGGTCAAATTTCTCTTTAGTTGCCATGATTGAGTATTTATGATTGTTGTGTTAAATTTAAAAATATAAAAATTAAAAAAATGTTTTTCTCTGCTACCTTATTCTTTAAATGAGCGGGAGACGAGGCTCGAACCCGCGACCTGCAGCTTGGAAGGCTGCCGCTCTACCAACTGAGCTACTCCCGCATTTGATTTACCCTTCTTCACTTCCAACCCTTCCATTTCAATTGAGCCGTTGAGCAGAATCGGACTGCCGACCTCTTCCTTACCAAGGAAGTGCTCTACCACTGAGCTACAAAGGCTTGTTACCGTGGGGAGAGAAGGATTTGAACCTTCGAAACCGAAGTAACGGATTTACAGTCCGTCCCATTTGACCGCTCTGGAATCTCCCCAATTCAAATTACGGTCATCCTGATCTTGTATCAGGAACCCGAAAATTGTTGGAGCCAAATGCCGGGATCGAACCAGCGACCTACTGATTACAAATCAGTTGCTCTACCAGCTGAGCTAATTTGGCCTGTTTTATTAAATCCTGAAAGCTTCAAATGCAAAGCCAGCAGGGATTATTTAAAAGAACGATCCTGTAAAAAGCGGGAATACCTGTTTTTCAAAGGAGTGCAAAAGTATGTAAAAAAAAAAAATATACAAACTTTTTTTAAAAGAAAAAAATTATTCCTCGTTAAATGTCATTTACACCTTTCTCAAGGGCAGAAAAACTGGAGTTGAAACACCTTTTAACAGCGTAATATATTCAATAAAAAGGCTGCTTAAAAAATTCCCTTGCGTGCCATATCTATAAAGAATAAGTACTATTGCAAAATACTGTGATATATGCAGCCTGGAAACCTGGAAGGCTTTCAATTTTTATTTTTATCACTCTAAAATAAACCATTGTGAATATACCCTGGATACCCCACCCCACCATAATTCACGGGCAAGCCATTGTGCTCCTCCCGCTGGAAGAAAAACATTTCAATGAATTATTTACAGCGGCCTCCGACAAAAGAATTTGGGAATTTTATACTGGAGACTGGTCGGTACAAGAAAAATTTATTGAGATTTATCATGCTTCGTTAGCCCAGCGGACAAAGGGCAACGAATATCCTTTTGTTATCATCCATCAAGCCACAAAAAAAATTATAGGCTCTACCCGTTTGCTTGATATTGTTCACTTTGATCGAAGGCTGGAAATTGGCGGCACCTGGCTGATGCCTGAATATTGGGCCACGGCAATAAATTTAGATTGTAAGCTCGCCCTGCTTAGCTTTTGCTTTGAAACGTTAAAAGCGCATCGTGTACAGTTAAAAACGCAGGATAATAATTTACGCTCCCGCAAAGCTATAGAAAAAATAGGAGGCGTGTTTGAAGGAGTCATAAGGCAGCATATGCTTAAAGATGATGGCAGTTTCCGGAGCTCAGCCTATTTCAGCATCCTGGAAGAAGAATGGGAAACGGTGAAAGAAAAACTGGAAGCGAAAGTGAAAGCGAAAGTGAAAGTGGCCGGTTGAACAAACCATTGAACACTGCGTACCAACGATTATCCGCTCAGAAAACTTGGAGTATATACTAAAGATACATACCTTTGTTAAAATACCCGGCATGAAAATATAATCTTTAAAACTCGACGACAAAACTTTTAATGAGGCAGAGGAAATTATGGCTGAACTAAAATTGGCAAGAAACCGATATATTAACGAGGCGGTAAATATCTATAACCTTTTTAACAGGAGGCGACTATTAAAAAAACAACTTCAAAAGGAATCAAAAATAACGAGCAAAGATTCGATGGACATTTTGAAAGAATTTGAAAAGCTTATTGATGAAAATTAAACAGTACGATATTTGGCTTGCCGACTTAAACCCCAGCAGAGGTGCCGAACCCGGAAAAACAAGGCCTGTGGTTATTGTTCAAACGGACCTGTTAAATGAGGTTCATCTCTCAACTATAATTTGCCCGGTTACAACCAACGTTAAACCAGAGGTTGAACTTTTACGAGTTCATTTAAAAAAGGACAACTTGATAAATTAAGCGATATTCTTGTTGACCAGGTAAGGGCAATAGATAATCAACGACTATTGAAGAAACTCGGGCAGTTAACAAAAGAGCAATGTGCGAATTTAAAAACCAATTTAAAAATAGTGATGGATTTATAATTCAAAATACGGATTGCCTGCCCTAAAGCACCAACTACCTCCTGCCTCCTACATTCATCCTTTCCAGCCTTCTCGGCCCCTGTATTCATTTTTCACTCCCGATAGCTATCGGGATCATTTTTCATTTCTTTTTAATCCCCTCAATCTCCACGCGCATGCTTCGCAGCATGGTCATGATACTATCGAGGTTCAGCTCTTCCTCTTTCTTATCGGATATATTGAGGTTGCATACAAACTCCCATATTTCCAGGATATCCCCGGCACTTACGGTAAACGGTTCGTAATCTTTATTGTCGGAGATCAATAATAGTTCATTGCCATCTTTTTGCACCCGTTTATAAACTACTCCTTCGGTCTTCGTAATCAATACATAAGTTCTGCCATTGCGTATGCCGCTTAATGATTCAATGTATCTACCGATCACATAACAACCGTCTTTTAATGGAGGCATAGAATCGCCTTTGATGATGAACGCCCGGTGCTTGCCGATGATGCGGAAAGGCAAGCTCATGATGGGCAGCTTCTCGATGTATTCCGGGTCGGCATAACCATTCAAATAGCCCGCCGAGGCTTTCACCGTAACCACTTCTACCTGGTCATTATTTTCCTTATCAATCATGATGGGAAACAGGATCCTGTTCTCCCCTATTTTTATAAAAGAATCCCCGTTGAATTTGCTGAGGTCGGCTTTGATGAGTGCGTCGACGGCAATATGAAACAGGTTGGATATTTTTATCAATACCTCTATGGGCGGGTCGCAGCGCTCCTCCTCATATGACCCAATGCGGGCGCGGGAGATAGCCAGTTTAAGCGCCAGTTGTTCCTGCGACCATTTTTTGAGGGACCGCAAATGCCTGATGTTTTTTGAAATTTTGCTCATACTAAAATATTTAGCACAAATGTACTAAATAATTTGGTAATTTTGCAAACGAAATACAGCGTATTACGTATTACGTATTTCGTATAACGTATAACGTAAATACAGCGATACTGCTTCATTCGTATTACGTATTTCGTATAACGTATAACGTAAATACAGCG
>JBBRJE010000249.1:0-5009 GCA_038219845.1 Bacteroidia bacterium | reverse complement strand
ATATGAAAGCATCATAAAAAAATTCTTTGGAAAAGAGACTCCCCGCTTTGATCTTATTTTTCTTGGCCTGGGTGAAAACGGCCATACTGCCTCATTATTTCCCGGAAGTGATCTTGTTTTTGAAAATAGGCGACTGGTAAGAGCGGTGTATCTCGCAAATCAAAATATATTTCGCATTACCATGACGCCAGTTTTAATTAACAAGGCCTATAATATTATTTTTCTTGTAGAAGGAGAAAATAAGGCAGAAATTTTGAAGACGGTACTAAGTGGTCAGGAGCAGCCGGATAAATTTCCTGCGCAGATAATCAAAGCAGAAGAGGGCAATTTATATTGGCTTATTGATAAAAAGGCAGCAGCATTATTACCCGCTTATATAACGCAACAAAATATAATAGAAGTAACGGTACCTGCGAAAATCCAGAGTTCATTAAAACGAAATGATAATGATTAAAGATGGGGATAAAATCACCGATCAACAAAAAAGGATCGGGATCGCAGCAGATCATGGAGGATTTGAAATGAAAGAAATCCTTTTAAAAATGCTTCTTGAAGAAAACTATGAAGTAATTGATTTTGGCGACACAGAGTTGAATAACGATGACGATTACCCGGATTTTATTATTCCACTGGCAGAGTCAATAGCTGATGGAACTATAGAACGTGGTATTGCTGTTTGTGGCAGCGGAGTAGGAGCCTGCATTGCAGCAAACAAAGTTGCCGGAGCAAGAGCCTGTTTGATCACAGAAAAATTTTCGGCACAACAGGGTGTTGAAGATGATAATATGAATATTATATGCCTTGGCGGTCGGGTAATTACTTCTTCATTGGCTATAGTACTGGTAAATATTTTCCTGGAAGCGAAATTCAGCGGCGCTGAAAGGCACAACCGCCGGCTGGCAAAAGTCGCAGCTATTGAAAAGAGAAATAAATAAAATAAAAGATGACAATAAATCCTCTCGCCGGAAAGCCAGCAGAACCGCAGATATTAGTAAACGTTCCCAAACTTGTTGCAGCCTACTATACAGGTAAGCCCGAGGTGAATATGCCCGGCCAAGGGATTACATTCGGCACTTCCGGTCATCGGGGTTCTTCATTAAATAATTCGTTTAATGAAAATCATATTCTTGCCATTACACAAGCCATTTGTTTTTACCGCAAAGAACAAAAAATTGACGGCCCTTTATATCTTGGTTTTGATACACATGCGCTTTCAGCTCCTGCTTTTGCTACCACAATGGAAGTATTAGCTGCCAATAATGTGGTTGCAATGATTGCTACCAATGATGAATACACACCAACGCCTGTTATCTCTCATGCAATCCTACAGTATAATATCGGACGGAAAACTGGTCTGGCAGATGGCATTGTAATTACGCCTTCGCACAATCCGCCGGATGATGGCGGCTTCAAATATAATCCGCCCAATGGCGGACCGGCATCAGGAACTATTACAAATTGGATAGAATGCAAAGCAAACGAATTGCTGCAAAACAATCTGCAGTTAGTAAAAAGAATTTCTTTTGCCAAAGCATTGTCTGCCGGCACAACGCACCGCCACGATTATCTCAATAACTATATTAATGATCTTGGAAACGTTATCAATATGGATCTCATCCACGATTCAAATATTAGTATAGGGGTTGATCCGCTGGGTGGTGCTGGCGTTCATTATTGGGAGCCTATTGCAGAACGATATAAACTAAATTTAAAAGTTGTAAATAAAATAGTTGACCCAACCTTTAGTTTCATGACCGTAGACTGGGACGGACAAATCCGCATGGATCCATCCTCTCCATTCGCAATGCAACGACTCATTGGAATGAAAGACAATTACGATATTTCTTTCGCCTGCGATACAGATCATGACCGGCATGGAATTGTAACAAAAAGTTCAGGGTTGCTAAACCCTAATCATTATTTATCTGTTGCGGTTTTTTACCTGTTACAGCATCGTCCGGATTGGAATAAAAAAGCAGCAATCGGCAAGACTGTTGTCACTACACAACTCATTGCCCGCATTGCCGAAAAATCAGGCAGGAAAATTGATGATACGCCCGTAGGATTTAAATGGTTTGTTGATGGTTTGCTTGATTCAGCACTTTGTTTTGGTGGGGAAGAAAGTGCGGGTGCGTCTTTTTCAAGATTGAACGGAAATGTTTGGACTACAGATAAAGATGGATTCATTCCTGCATTACTAGCAGCAGAGATAACTGCAAAACTCGAAAAAGACCCCGGAGTGATTTATAATGAAATAACCAAAGAATTTGGCGAACCTTTTTATGACCGCATTGAAGCAAAGGCAGATCCTGAACAAAAAGAGAAATTGAAAAAGCTTTCTGCTTCACAAATAAATCACAAAGACCTGGCGGGAGAAAAAATTGAAAATATATTAACGGATGCTCCGGGAAATAATGCGCCGATTGGAGGCGTGAAAGTAATTACCGAAAACGGCTGGTTTGCTGCACGCCCGTCGGGAACAGAAGATATTTATAAGATCTATGCTGAAAGTTTTTTGAGCAAAGATCATCTTAAGAAAATTATAGGTGAGGCCCAAACTATCGTCAATGCTGCATTAAATATTAATTAAAACGAACGTATGAAATTAAAATTGATTCCCGCAGCACATGAGCTCATATCCAATATGAAGTCTTTTTTTCAAATAGGTGATGCAAAACCTAATTACTTAAATGAAGAGCCGCTCAGGGAAGAATTATTTACTTCAGAACAACTGGAGCGTTTTGCTAAAAACCTGGCTCAAAAACATACACTAAGGAGGAAACCTGTTTCAGATCGTTTGCTCAAACGCCTTGATGATAATGAAAATACTTTGCAGGAAGTACGCAAGCTCCTGACCGATTCAATTAAAAGAAAATACCAACTTACTCCTGCGGGTGAATGGCTAATAGATAATTTTTATCTGGTAGAAGAGCATATACGCATCGCCAGGTCGCACTTCCCTAAAAACTACAGCGAAAACTTACCGCAGCTTCCTGATGGCACGACGCGTATTTACGATATTGTTATCCAGATTATTTCTCACAGCGATGGAAGGACTGACATGGAAAGCCTGGGCAATTTTATAAATGCTTATCAGAAAGTTACCCATTTGAAATTGGGCGAACTATGGGCTATACCCATTATGCTCCGGCTTGCACTCATCGAAAATATCAGACGTGTTTCAGCCGGAATAGCCATTAATAGGGTTGATAAAAATCTTGCAGATTATTGGGCAGGGGAGATGATTGAAAGGGCGGAGAAAGATCCCAAAAACCTGATTTTGGTAATTGCTGATATGGCGAGATCTAATCCACCGATTGTAAGCGCATTTGTTGCTGAATTATTTCGCCAGTTACGCGGAAAAGGTCCTGAACTGGCATTAGCGCTTAACTGGATAGAACAGCAATTATCCGGAAGCGGATTAATTGGTACCGAAATGGTAAATGCTGAGAATCAAAAACAGGCTGCCGATCAGGTTTCTATAAGTAATAGCATCGGGAGCCTTCGGTTGCTCGGAGCAATGGACTGGCGTGGCTTTGTTGAATCACACAGCATTGTTGAACAAGTATTGCTACAGGATCATGATGGAATTTATGGGCTGATGGATTTTGCTACCCGTGACCGCTATCGTCATGTGGTGGAACTCATTTCAAGGAATAGTAATGAAAGCGAGGAGGAAGTTGCCAATATTGCCATTAAATTAATGCACGAGAATGCACCGCCACCGGGAACTGATCAAAGTGCTGCCCACATTGGCTACTACCTAATAGGACAGGGATTGGCGCTAACAAAGAAAAAGGCAAAAATGCATGAAGCTGGAATCCAAAAGATGAGGCACAAAATTAAAAAGCATGCCTTCCCCCTTTATTTATTTTCCATTTTATTAATATCCACCGGCATATGGGCTGCTATTTTTTTTAAAGTTCAAACGGAGACTGGAAATAGATGGCTGCTGAGCTTAGTTAGCATTTTTACCTTATTATGTGCAAGCCAGCTAGCCCTTTCAGTCGTTAATTTTTTTGCAACATTATTGGTTAAGCCAGATCTTCTGCCGAGAATGGATTACTCCGGGGAAATACCTGATTCATCCAGCACCATGGTTGTAATTCCGGCAATGCTTACCTCGGTTACTGAAATAGAAAATTTAGTTGAAGCGCTGGAAGTAAGGTTTTTGGCAAACAGGAAAGAAAATTTACATTTTGGTCTGATAACAGATTTTACGGATGCTGCGCATGAAACACTTCCTCGTGACCAGGTACTTTTAGATACCGTAAAGAATGGAATTGAAGTGCTGAATAAAAAATATAACAGAGAAAATCATGACCTGTTCTTTCTTTTTCATCGCCCCCGCAAATGGAATCAGCAGGAGAACGTATGGATGGGCTACGAAAGAAAGCGCGGCAAGCTAACAGAATTAAATGCCTTATTAAGAGGTATTGCAAAAGAACATTTTTCATTAGTCATAGGTAATCAATCAATCTTCCCCAAAATAAAATATGTAATTACATTAGATGCTGACACGCAATTGCCGCTTAGTTCCGCATGGAAGTTAATCGGAACAATGGCACATCCTCTGAATCATGCG
Organism: Bacteroidia bacterium; assembly: GCA_038219845.1. Lineage (GTDB taxonomy): Bacteria > Bacteroidota > Bacteroidia > UKL13-3 > UKL13-3 > CAINMV01. The sequence goes on along the minus strand of JBBRJE010000249.1, from coordinate 424 downwards.
TGGTACGATGAAAAAAAGAAGCGGGTAACAAAAGGATATGGAATATTGCAGCCTAGAATAACTGTGAGCTTACCCGACATAACGGGATCCAGGTATGCCCGGATGCATGGAAATGAACCCGGCATTGATCCTTATACACGTGCATCTTCAGATGTTTACCAGGATTTATTCGGAGAAGGTTCTTATATTGGCAAAGGGATTTATGATGTTGATATATTTCAAAAAGTGCTTGATGAAAGGTTTTTAGAAAACCGCATTCTTAGTCATGATCTTTTAGAAGGCTGTTATATCCGTTCAGGATTATTAAGCGACGTACAGCTGTTTGAGAAATATCCAACAACCTATAATGCAGATATGAAAATGCGGTTGCGCTGGATACGTGGAGACTGGCAGATTTTTTCCTGGATTCTACCATGGGTTAAAG
>JBBRJE010000248.1:0-5043 GCA_038219845.1 Bacteroidia bacterium | reverse complement strand
TTTGCCATTAAACGGTACTGATCATATCGAATTTTATGTAGGGAATGCCAAGCAGGCAGCCCATTTTTACAAAACCGCATTTGGATTTCAAAGCGCCGCCTATTGCGGACCGGAAACAGGTGTTCGTGATAAGGTAAGCTATGTATTACAGCAGGATAAGATCCGTTTTGTGCTTACCACGCCATTGAATTCAAATCACGAAATAAATAAACACATTCTACAACATGGGGATGGAGTTAAAATTTTGGCTTTATGGGTAGATGATGCGTATGATGCTTTTAAGCAAACTACCCAACGCGGCGCACGGGTATACCAGGAGCCAAAAACAATGACTGATGAATTCGGTGAACTGCGTACCAGCGGCGTTTATACCTATGGTGAGACGGTACATTTATTCGTAGAACGTAAAAACTATAAGGGTCCTTTTATGCCCGGATTTAAAAAATGGGAAAGTGATTTTAATCCTCCATCCGCAGGCTTGTTGTATGTGGATCATTGTGTGGGTAATGTAGGATGGAACAGGATGAATGAAGTGGTGAAATGGTATGAAGAAGTGATGGGCTTTAAAAATATTTTATCTTTCGACGATAAGATGATCAATACAGAGTACTCTGCCCTGATGAGCAAGGTGATGAGCAATGGAAATGGTTATGTGAAATTCCCCATCAATGAGCCCGCAGAAGGAAAAAAGAAATCACAGATAGAGGAATACCTGGATTTTTATGAAGGAGAAGGAGTACAGCATGTAGCCATTGCAACGCATGATATCATTACTACGGTACGCGATTTGAAAAGCAGGGGTGTAGAATTCCTGCGCACTCCAAACACTTACTATGATGACTTATCAGCCCGGGTAGGTAAGATTGATGAAGACATGGCCCCGCTGAAAGAGCTGGGGATATTAGTTGACCGTGATGAAGAAGGTTATTTATTGCAGATCTTCACCAGGCCACTGGAAGACAGGCCTACCGTATTTTTTGAGATCATTCAGCGCAAGGGTGCGAAATCATTTGGTGCCGGTAATTTTAAAGCGCTTTTTGAATCAATAGAAAGAGAACAGGAGTTGCGGGGGAATCTGTAGGATTATACTATATTCGTAAAAACCCCATAAGCATGAAATTAAAACTTACGCTGCTTTTATCTTTTGCATCCCTTTTTTCCTTGGCTCAAACATGGAAAGATATTTCCCAAGGCCTCCATTTCACAGATTATATTTATTTTAATAATACCCATTTTGGAATTAATATAAGCAATAGTGGCAGCAGTATTTATAAGCTCAGCAATAATAAATGGAATAGAATATTTTTTGGAACAATAACAGATTGTAAGATCTGGGGGAATAAGTTTGTGGTAGCAGGTAATTTTATTGACAGCTTTAATTTAAGATTTTTTGAAGATGATGCTTTCAAGCCCTTGCTGAAAACAAACACCTTTATCAGCTCCATCTCAGCCTATGGAGATTCGCTCCTTGTCGTAGAGGGGCAAACTAATTCAACAACCATTCGTAACAATATTTATTGGTTCTTCAACAATCAAAAAATCAATATTAATTTCTCTTTCAACAATTCAAGGTACATCCCTGTTTATCTGTCTTCAGCTATTGTAATTAAAGATAAATTATATAGTGGCGGAAATTTTAGAACATACTATTATGAGCCCAACCAGGATACAATGAATTTGATTGATTGGTCTGACATATTTGAAATAAACCTGAACACCTTTGAATCTAAAATAATTCATAAAGGTAGTGGCTACCTTATGAATTCGATATACAAAACTTGTTCATACAGGGATACATTAAGCTTCATAGAAATGAGTAATTTTCATTTTCAAGATAAATGGCGATATTCATGTATTACCATTTCTCCCAATTTGCCATTTGGACTTTGCCAGGAAATTGAAAAGTATAATGATGGTTATATTGTAAATGGTATAAATCCCTTTCAAGAAGAAAATGATACTTTGTTTCAATTTGATAAAGGAATTTTAAAAAGATGGTACAATGGAAATGCGACAACTATTATTAATGACAGCCTAGGGATAATAGTAAGCATTAGTAAAAACAAGGAGGGTTTTTTTGCCATTGATAGAAACGGAAAAATTTTTCATTATAGCTATTCAGGAGCTACTGCAGGGATCAATTCAAGCAATCATTCCAATATTAAAATTTATCCTAACCCTGCATCTGATAAAATTACGATCAATACAAATGAGCCTGTAACAAAGGTGAAAATCTATAGTTGCACCGGCAACCTGGTAATAGAATCAAAACTAAAAGAGGTAAACATTAGTTCACTTAATGCAGGAATATATTTTATTGTTATTGATGAAAATACTCCTGTGGAATTTTTTAAAATAAATTATTGAGATTCTATTCCTCCAAGAAATCCCTCATATTCTTCCCTTGAAATCATCTTTGCCCCCATTGTTTCCAGATGGGATGTATAAACCTGGCAATCGATTAATTCATAATCCCCTTGCTGTACAAGCCATATCAATGCAGCTTTTGAGGCATTGCTACTATGGCTGAACATACTTTCTCCACAAAAAATACGACCCGTTTCCACGCCATATAAGCCACCCACCAAAATATTATTATGCCAGGCTTCTATGCTATGTGCATAACCCTGATGATATAATTCGATATACGCTTTCTGCATCTCGTTCGTGATCCAGGTGCCCTCCTGACCTTCTCTTTCCGTCAGGGCACAATAGCGAATCACTTCTTCAAAGGCGGTGTCTTTTCTTATCTCGAATTTCCCGGATTGTATGGTTTGCTTCATGCTTTTGCTGATGCGCAATTCATTGGGAAATAATACAAAACGCTGATGCGGACTATACCATAAGATAGGTGTTTCCTCGCTATACCATGGGAAAATGCCCTTATGGTAGGCATCTAAAAGCCTTATGGTGCTTAAATCACCTCCAAAAGCAAGCAAGCCGTCCTCATCAGCTAAAGCCGTATCAGGGAACCACGATTTGTTTTGGCTGAGCTCAAAGATCATTTCTTATCAGCAGGTAAGCTGGTTCTTATCTCATTCCAGTCGGGAATCTTTCCCTGTTCTGCTTCCTGAATAAATTTAGAAAAATTGGCCGATCGCTTTTCATCTTTCAGTTTCGTATAGATATTGAATAGGCTTTGCAAGCTATACATAAAGTTGGGCTGCATTTCGAGGGCCTTATATTCTTCAGCAATGGCGCTGCTTACCTGGTTTATCTGCAAATAAGTTTGCGCCAGGTTATGGTGCGTTTGAGGGTAGGCATCATAAACAGAAATAGCCAGACTATAATAATTGATGGCGCTGTAATAATCCTTCTTATCGCTGAGCACCATCGCGAGGTTATTATAAACCCGTGCTGACTTTTTGTTAAATTTAATTTCGTTTTTGTAAAATCTAATGGCATCTGCCCACTGTATATTTCTATAGATAGTTTTGGCACTATAGGCCAGGATCAAAACACCAAATAAGATAAACAGGCCAGGCTTAATTTTCACTTTGGCATATTGAAACAGCGCCGCAATTAAAATGCTTATGCCCAGGAAAGGCAGGTAGAGCCAGTGTTCCAGGTAGATTGCATTGGTAGGTATGATCCCCGAAACCGGCAAAAGGAAAGCAAAGAAAATTCCAATTCCAAGCATGAGCACCCTTGATGATCGGAAAGAATAATAAAACATATAGGTAAAGGCTCCCATGAGCATTAATCCTCCAAAGCCCAGGGCCTCAAAGGTTATATAGGCGGTATAAGGTTTTTCAAGATATTGGCTGACTGGGAAAATCAGCATGCCCATATACCGGGGTAATACATTGCAGAAAGTGATAAACCTCACCACGATGCTTTGGGTGTATTCATTGTCGGCGGCGGTAAGGGCAATATTACCCGTAAAATTAAATACGGTGAACTTAAGGTATAGAAATCCTGCGCATAAAAAGAAAACAAGGATCAAAAGGGAACTTATTCCCTTAGCCAGGCTGATTTTTTTGGCTTGTAAATAAATTTCAATGAAAAGCAAAACCAGGATAAGCATCATGCTGCTTTCCTTAGTGAATAAAGCCAGGAGCACGTTCAGCAGGGTAAAAACAAAGTAATATATTTTTTGTTCCCGATGGTAGCCTACGTAGCAGATGCAAGCCAAAAGAATAAACATCATGCTTAACGGATCGGACAATCCGGAGATATAAGCCACCGCTTCAGTATTTATGGGGTGGACTGCAAAAACTGTGGATGCTATTAAGGAAGGAAGAGGAGAGAAGCCCAGCAAACCCAGGAGGGAAAACAAAAGGCATACATTCAGGATGTGAATGAATATGGAAAAGAGGTGTTGCCCTGTGGCACTTTTACCAAATAGGGTATACAGGATCGCATGACTAAGCGATTGATTGGGCCGGTAAAAATTACCACCATTAACACCCGCTCCATCGGTAGTGCTATGGGTATAAATTTGCTTTACATGATTTAAATCGTGCACGTATTGATTGTTAACAATAAAAATATCATCATCAAATACATAATCACCGCGGATTACGGGGAGGTAAACCAACAGTGAAAGAACAACGAGTGTGAGGAAGATATTTACTTTCTTTGAGATAAATCTCTCTGCAAAATTCATATGGCGAATTTAAAAGAAGTTTAACAATATGCATCCTGCAATTTATTCAATTGGCAATAAAAGTATTGTATTCCTAATCTTTGGTTGGGGTTTTTTGACAGCGTGTTATTAATATAATAGTCTTAGCTGAAAAAGCCGCTTTATATAATCGACTTTGGTTTACAAAATAATTTCTATTGAATAGATTAGATGTTTTGTTGTCATGTAGGCGGAAACATTTTTTTTGCTATGAAACTAAATGGGATTCGTATCAATGGAACAAATCATAGTAGCCAAATAAATCATTGCTATCTTTGAGACGGAAATGAAAATAGGAATAATACGCGAAGGCAAGATGCCACCCGATTTACGAACGCCTTTGGTGCCTCACCAGTGTTATGAGCTGATGAATAATTATCCAGATGTGAGCATCGTAGTTCAGCCTTCTCCGCACC
>JBBRJE010000247.1:0-5088 GCA_038219845.1 Bacteroidia bacterium | reverse complement strand
AATAAACTGAAATTTAAAAATACGCGATTTGAGAATTGCATTTTGGAAGAAGTAGATTTTACCAAAACTGATCTCAGCAATGTAGTATTCGAAAATTGCGACTTGAACAGGGCCGCCTTTGTCAACAGCATATTAGAGCATGCCGACTTTTCCACTGCCTTCAATTTCTCCATTGATCCCGAAATGAACAGGATTAAGAATGCAAAATTTTCATCTGCGAATATCTCCGGGCTTTTAGACAAATACAATATTCATATTGTTTAGCACAGGCCCCCCGATAACCTATTAATTACTGCTTTCCCGAAATTACCGATATATTTACCGCCCGATTATGAGCAATGATAAATTAGATAAAGACGCGTTGGATTACCATAGCAAGCGCCGGCCCGGAAAAATTGAGGTCGTTCCTACCAAGCCCACACAAACCAAGCGTGACCTGAGCCTTGCCTATAGCCCCGGCGTGGCCGCCCCCTGCCTCGAAATTGCCAGGGATGTGGAAGAAGTTTATAAATATACAGCCAAAGGCAACCTGGTAGCTGTAATAACCAATGGTACCGCGGTATTGGGTCTGGGAAATATCGGCCCCGAAGCAAGCAAGCCGGTGATGGAAGGCAAAGGCCTGCTCTTTAAAATCTATGCTGATATTGATGTATTTGATATTGAATTAAACACTACCGATATTGATGAATTCGTAAGGACGGTAAAAATATTAGAACCAACTTTTGGCGGCGTGAATCTGGAGGATATCAAGGCTCCTGAATGTTTTGAGATAGAGGAGCGGCTCAAGAAAGAATTGAAGATTCCCATCATGCACGATGACCAGCATGGCACAGCAATCGTTAGCGGCGCAGGACTCATCAATGCCTTGGAAATTGTAGGAAAGAAAATTGATGAAGTGATCCTGGTTGTCAACGGGGCAGGGGCCTCTGCGATCTCATGCACGAAAATATTTGTAGCATTGGGAGCTAAAGTTGAAAATATTATTATGCTCGACAGCAAGGGTGTGCTGAGGGAAGATAATACAGATCTTGATGAAAGGAAGCGATTGTTCGTGACCTCGAAAAATATCCATACCCTGGAAGAGGCCATGCATGGCGCCGATGTTTTTGTGGGCCTGAGCAAGGCGGATGTGCTAAGCCAGGATATGATCCGGAGCATGGCGGCGAATCCTATTGTTTTTGCCATGGCCAACCCTAATCCTGAGATTGAATATAACCTGGCCATAGAATCGAGGCCGGATGTTATTGTGGCCACCGGCAGAAGTGATTACCCCAACCAGGTGAATAATGTGCTTGGCTTCCCTTATATTTTCCGCGGGGCGCTCGATGTAAGAGCTACCGCAATCAATGAAACCATGAAGCTGGCAGCAGTGCATGCCTTGGCGGCCCTGGCCCATGAGCCGGTGCCCGAAAATGTGAAGGCTGCGTATAATGAGATGTCGCTTGAATTTGGAAGACATTATATTATTCCCAAGCCGGTGGATCCACGCCTGCTCATCGTGGTTTCTGTGGCGGTAGCCAGGGCAGCCATGGATAGCGGGGTGGCCAAGAAGCCTATCATCAACTGGGACGAATATAAGATTGAATTACAAAAACGTGTAGGGAAAGACAATAAATTTATCCGTTTCATCACTGAAATCGCCAAAGCCAATCCGAAGCGGGTCGTATTTGCAGAAGCAGAGAATTATAATATCCTGCGTGCAGCACAGATCGTGAAAGATGAAGGCATAGCAATCCCTATTCTGCTGGGCACCCGGCGGCGTGTGGAAGAAATAATGAATGAGCATAATATTGATCTTCATGATTGCGAGATCATCGACCCGTATCACGAAGACCAGCTGAGCAGGGATGATTTCGCGTTACAGCTCTATGCCAAACGGCAACGCAAAGGAACCACGCTTCATGAAGCCCATAAGCTGATGACCCAGCGCAATTATTATGGCTGTATGATGGTGCAGAATGGCAAAGCCGATGCGCTGATTTCTGGCCTTACCCGTAATTACCCAAGCACCATACGCCCTGCCTTACAGGTGATAGGTAAGAACGATGACACCCATATTGTGGCGGGCATGTATATTATGCTTACCAAACGTGGCCCTATATTTTTAGCGGATACAACGGTGAACAGGAATCCCAGTGCCATTGATCTTGCGGCCATTTGCAAGCTCACCTGCGATGAGGTGCGTAAATTTAATATCGTACCCCGGGTGGCATTGCTGAGCTATAGTAATTTCGGCAGTGCCGAAGGGGATACGCCAAGAAAGATGCAGGAAGCCTTAAAGCTGATCAAGGCACAGGATCCGGAATTGGTTATTGATGGCGAGATGCAAGCCAAGTTTGCCTTGAACCAGGAACTCCTGAAAGAGAATTATCCATTCAGCGCTCTTGCTGATGGAGCTGCCAATATCCTGATCTTCCCTAAACTTTCTGCGGGAAATATAGCCTATAATTTAATGCAGGAGATTGGAGATGGAGAGGTGATCGGACCGGTGCTTATAGGTATGAAAAAATCGGTACATATCCTTCAACTCGGATCTAAAATACGGGATATCGTTAATATGGTAACGCTGGCGGTGGTGGATGCGCAGAGATAATGAAGAATGAATGATTAATGATGAAGAATGAATAATGAGTGATGAAGGATTAAGGATGAATTGGTATGCATCATGTTTTCAGCATGCGTGCGCTCAAGTAAAATTCTGTATTTTTGTAATTAATTAATCGTTAAATGAAATCAAAAATCCTATTCCTGATTACAGCCATCGCGCTTCTCTTCCAGGCTTGTAAATCATACCGATGGCAGACCACAGACAGGAATGAGAAAATTCTTGTAGGGAAAATCACACGCAAGCAACTTAATGTTGAGAGCTTTCCCTGGTTTAAAATAAATTACTTGAATTATAATTCGGCTGTAAGCACCGATATACTTTATTTGAAAGCCTACCGGGATCGCCTTACCTTCCTTGTATTCGGAGGCACCTGGTGTGAAGACACCCAAAGCTTATTACCTAAATTTTATCGCATATTGGATGAAGCCCAATTTCCTGCAAAAGCCGTAACCCTTTATGGCGTCGACAGGAATAAAAAATCTCTTCATGGGGAGACAGAGAAAAACAATATCGTAAATGTACCTACTTTTATCGTTTATAAAGACGGCAAAGAAATTGGCAGGATCGTGGAAACGGTTAAAGTTAATATTGAAGTGGATTTAAAAGAGATGTTGCTGGCGTCGTCGAAATAAGGCACAAGGCTTAAGGTATAAGGCATAAGTCGTAAGTAATACAAAATACCTACGTATGGAAATAAGCCAGCCCTATTCCCACAGCAATATTGTATTTACCATGCCTTACACCTTATAGCTAAAAAAACCGCCTCTATTTCCTCCGGAACCTTGTATTTACTTACGCCTTATACCTTACGCCTTACAACTTAGGGGCCGGCGTCCCGCCGGCCCCTACAATTCTTCTGCCAAAATTTGATTTTATCCAAAAATAAGCTATATTTGCAATCCTTTTGCATTACTCATACTTGTCTTTTCTAATACATTAATATAAATTTGATACACGCCCTTAGCCTCGCAAGCTAATATTCATGGGTATTGTATCATATATGCTTTTAGAATTTTTAATGCAGAAAAAGGTTGATCCGGGTCTTGTGGCGTCCACAAACATTTTTACCAGTAAAAAAAATATTGGTTTAACCCGGGTTTCAGCGATAAAATGAAATTTGGACATGAAGAAAAAGATTTTTATTATTTAACTAATTAATATTGATAAGCATTGGCAACTAAAGACATCAATCGTATCAGTTTTGCATCGGTAGAAAAGGTAATTGACTACCCCGACTTTTTAGATGTGCAAATCCAGTCGTACAAAGAGTTCTTTCAACTCGACGCTTCGACTGAAAACAAGAAATCCCAGGGACTCTATAAAGTGTTCATGGAGAATTTCCCGATCTCAGACACCCGTGGCATCTTCGTTCTGGAGTTCATAGATTATTTCGTTGATCCTCCAAAATACAGCATTGAAGAATGTATGGACCGCGGACTCACTTATAATGTTCCGCTTAAAGCGAAATTGAAATTATATTGTACAGACAAAGATCACGAAGATTTTGAAACGATCGTACAGGATGTTTACCTTGGTAATATCCCTTACATGACTTCTAAAGGAACGTTTGTGATTAATGGCGCCGAGCGTGTTGTTGTATCTCAGCTTCACAGGTCGCCGGGTGTGTTCTTCGGACAGAGCTACCATACTAATGGTACAAAATTATATTCTGCCCGTATCATCCCTTTCAAAGGTTCATGGATCGAATTTGCTACAGACGTAAATAACGTAATGTATGCTTATATCGACCGTAAAAAGAAATTCCCTGTTACTACATTGTTCCGGGCTATTGGCTTCGAAAGTGATAAGGATATCTTAAATATATTCAACCTGGCAGAAGAGCTTAAAGTTTCTAAATCAGGATTGAAGAATGCTGTGGGACGTAAATTAGCAGCCAGGGTTTTACGCACCTGGGTTGAAGATTTCGTGGATGAAGATACCGGTGAAGTTGTTTCCATCGAGCGAAATGAAGTATTGATCGAGCGTGATGTTGATTTGACAGAAGATCATATTGATACGATCTTAGAAGCGAAAGTTCAAACGGTAATTTTACATAAGGAAGAAAGCAAGTCGAATGACTTTGCCATCATCCATAATACATTACAGAAGGATACTTCAAATAATGGTAAAGAAGCGATTGAGCTTATTTACCGCCAGTTGCGTAATGCTGATGCACCAGACGAGGAAACTGCCCGTGGCGTTATCGAGCGTTTGTTCTTCTCTGATAAGCGTTATGATTTAGGTGAAGTGGGACGTTACAGGATCAACAGAAAATTAAATAAAGTAGACGAAAAAAGCCGCGTACTAACCAAAGACGATATCATTGACATCATCAAGAACTTAATTAAATTAAGTAATGATAAAGCAGATGTGGATGATATTGACCACTTGAGTAATCGTCGCGTACGTACTGTGGGGGAGCAATTATTTGCACAGTTTGGTGTAGGTTTGGCACGTATGGCACGTACTATCAGAGAGCG
>JBBRJE010000246.1:0-5110 GCA_038219845.1 Bacteroidia bacterium | reverse complement strand
CATTGTGGCCGCTACCTAAATCCCCGGCATCAACGGCGTCATTGGCAAAATCATCATTGCTTAAGATTCGGTTCTCATAACCGATCAGCCGATACTCTTTCACGAATTGAGGGTTAAATTCCATTTGTATTTTAACATCCTTTGCAATCGTATACAGTGTCCCTCCTATCTCATGCACAAATACTTTTTTCGCTTCTTCCAATTTATCGATATAAGCATAATTGCCATTGCCTTTATCAGCGAGCATCTCCATCCGGTTATCTTTATAATTGCCCATACCAAAACCCAATACACTCAGGTAAATACCGGTTTTGCGCTTCGCTACTATGAGCTTCTCTAATTCGTTATTATCGCTTATACCAAGGTTAAAATCTCCATCCGTGCAAAGTATTACTCTGTTATTACCATTAACCATAAAATTATTTGCCGCTTCCAGATAAGCCCTGTTTATTCCTGCTGCGCCATTGGTGCCGCCGCCAGCGCTTAAATTCTCAAGCGCCTGGTATATCTTGCTCTTGTCGGCTCCCGAGGTAGGGCTTAAAGCCACCCCATCGGCTCCGGCATATACTATGATACAAATTTTATCCTCGGCCCTTAATTGGGCTGTAAGCATTTTAAGCGATTCAATTACCAGGGGCAGCCTGTTGGGCCCTTGCATGCTTCCGCTTACATCAACTAAAAATACCAAATTCATGGGCGGTATATTTTCCAAGTCAATAATTTTACCCTGGATACCGATAAGAAGCAGCTTATGTTCTTTATTCCAGGGACAGATACCCATTTCAGTGGTGATCGAGAAAGGCTTGTCGTTCCGCGGCTGTGGATAATTATAATTAAAATAATTAAGCAGCTCCTCTGTACGAATAATATTTTTGGGTGGCATTTGGTTTTGTTGCAGATACCTGCGCATATTGCTATAAGACGCCTTATCTACATCAATGCTGAAAGTGGATAGTAAATTTTTATGTGTGTGCTTGAATGGCGTCTCAATGATTTCATCATACTCTTCCTCACCAATAATTTCAGGGTCTTGTGCAATAATCACCTTCGCATTATTTGAATCAAGAGGCGAATTTGCAATATTCGGAGCCGAGTTTTGACGTAAGGTCTTGTTAACTTTATCAATCTCTTTGTTTAATAGCGTATTATTTATTTCAGTCCCTTTTTTTTGGGGGGTGCCAGTGATATTTCGTTTTTCATCATTAACTTCCGTCGGTTGCGGTAAAGCATCCGGAACCGAAGGAACCGCACCTCTCACTTTAGACTGCTTAGACGCATACCTGGTTTGATTGGCACGAGAACCTAAAAACGAAGGTGCTTTACATGTTGAGATCGTATATGTTCCTGCCGCGGATCCTGTGATTTTATTCAGATTATAATCCTTGGTAGTTGTTCTATCTCCAATCTCCCCTTTTTTGATACCTTTATAATTGTAACCATACTGGTTTCGATTATAATCATTATAATTTTGGATCAGGGGTGTAAGCAGGAAGGTATCTAATAGCCTGGCTTCCCCTTCTTTAATCTCAATTTTTTCTTTGCTGAATTTCTTATAATTAATTAATCGAATTTCGATTGCATATGTTCCGGCATCTAAGCCTATGAATTCAAATCGCCCCAATGAATCGGCACTTACCATTTGCTGGTAACGACCATTTTGAAATAATTGAACATTCAAATCGTGTAAATTTTTAATTTCGTATTTATCCCTTACGACTCCTTTAATAATTGATGTCTGGGAAAAAGATGGATGCCATATTAATATGGCGGTGAGGAGGAGTATTAAATTTTTCATGATGGTTAAGGTATTATTAGTTATGCGTAATGATTTTAGAATTAGATGCAGACAGCTTTGAATTTCCATAATTGAATTATTCCATGGCGCAAAAGACTTGCTTATCATTAGAATTCTGAAGCTAATGCTTAGGGGTAATTTTTACATATTATTAGGGTTTAATACCTAATAGAAAAAAAGTAATAGAAGGATGCATCAATTAGGTGATTGATTCAAAATATAGAATGATAGTTAGAGAATATACCAACCGCGATATGTAGTGTATTGTTTCGCAGAAGAATAATTGGAAGTGCTTTCATCTGTCGCCTTAACTTAGGAAGGAAAGGACCGATCCTAGATGTTAGCTTCAGAAAGTTTTTATTTACCCCTCCCCTGCACCATGATAATCAGTGTATAAAACATGATTTTAAGATCCATGGCAAGACTCATATTTTCTATATATAGAATATCATATTTTAATCTTTCTACCATTTGCTCTACATTCTCAGCATAGCCATATTTCACCATGCCCCAGGAGGTGATCCCCGGCTTTATTTTATAAAGGTGCTTATAATGTGGGGCCATCTTCGTGATCTGGTTGATAAAAAATTGACGTTCAGGACGGTAACCTACCACGCTCATTTCGCCAATAAGCACATTATAAAATTGGGGCAATTCATCCAGGCGGACCTTGCGTAAAAAAATGCCCAGTTTTGTACGGCGGTCATCATTTTTATTCGAGAGCTGCGGCAAATCTTTTTCCGCATCCACCTTCATTGTTCGAAATTTGTGAATGAAGAAAGGTTTATTATGAAACCCAATTCGTTCCTGCTTATAAAATACGGGGCCTTTCGAGGTGAGCCATACGGCCAGGGCAGTGATGATAAAAAATGGGAGGCCAAGAAGAAGTACAAAAGATGCAAAGGCGATATCGAACAGGCGCTTCAATACCCGCTGCCATTCAGCCATTATTACAGTATCCACCTCAATCAAGGCCGAACCCCATACATTATTCATTTTCACGCTACCGGTTACGATATCATACATATCCGGGGTGATCTTTATTCTTATGTTCTCGTTTTCAAGGATTGTAAAAATAGGATCCAGATGCTCATGATCCTGTTTCTCCAATGATATAATAACATCTTCTATATTCTCTTTTCTTATCAGTTCGGGCAAGGTCAGGTAATTCCCGAAATTGGTGGTGATTGTCTCTAATTTATCTCCTGCAATTTCATTGGTTGTCACATAACCTTTAACCCAGTTGCCCTGGGTTTTTTTCGAATCCATTAATTCAGTATAAAGTGCAAGCGCTTTATTGCCATTGCCTATAATAATTGTATTGAATTTTAATTTACGGTTTATGATCCTTACCTTGGTAAATGAGGTCTGGCAGAAGCGGAAAAATATGGTAAAGAAAAAATGCAAACTAAAAAGTACGAAGACCGACTTATAATAATCCTTATAGGTTTTCACCTCATCATCCAGCAAAAGGACAAAAAATAAAATCATGACACCAATGGCAGTCAGGTTCAGGGTTTTGGACAGCTCCCATAAACGTGAACGTCTGAATATATTACGATAATGTCCAAAAAGAAAATAAAGGGTGATCCAGTAGATGCAATAGAAGGTGGCCGACAAATAAAATTTTTCCTGGAATTCCACGGGTATGCTATATCCGAATTTTACCGATTCAATATAATTTTTTCTAAACCAGAAAAACAGACCCCAGGTAATTATGGCCGCCATAATATCAAAAAGGATATATTGAACAACTTTAAGAATTTTATTCAAAATGGATTATTTTTATATTATCGACAAATACTTTCTGAGGACCACTACCTGTATTGGCAGCGCTGATAAACAGGCTGAATTTTGTGCCTGTTGGTTTTGTAGAAACCAGGTTGGTAAGCTTTATATATGCTTTTGACCAATTCTCTTTTGGGTTAAGTGTCACCACCCCTGTTTTGATAATGGTATTTGGTTCATCGATATATAATCCAATGGCTAAAGGCAATTCTGTTTTGTAATTGATCTCTACAAAAGTTTCTGAACTGGTGCTGGTAGGAAGGCTGTATTCTGAGCGGGTCGCATATTCCATCGTTTGTCCGTCTTTGATTTCAAATAAAGCACAATGGCCTTTTTCGAGATTATCAGCTGGCAGGCTATCGCGGATCAAGGTATCAGCTGTATTGAAGGTGGTTTTACCTATTAATGGGGTAGGATTTTCGAAATCTTCAATCATCACAAACTTCACCGTGCTCCTGTAAACCGAGCGGGGATGAACAATAGCTGTGGCCCCTTTAGTCAGTGTGATCAGAGTGTCGAAAGCAGTTAGAAAAGTATAAGGAAAACGAAGGTTGGATGCAATTGCATTTTCAATAATTGCCGGTGCAATTTCTACTTTATACGAACCTTCAATGGTTAAAGGAACCAAGGCCGGAAGATGGTATACGCCCAGGTTCTGATCATTTATATATACTATTGCTTCGGTGATGTTTTGATTATTGGTACCCTGCGTCAAATTATTGGTGCTTACTACAAAACTTTCAACTCTGAGATAGGATGGTTCAACCGCCCTCTGCCTGCAAGCCGTAAATAAAAGACATATGAGCACTATAAGCAAAGTATATTTGGCTATGGCGGGGCAGGTCTTATTAATATCCATATCTTGGTTGCAAAAATAACGGTTGTAAATGAGTTGGGATTATTATTTTTACAAACGATAAATATATTCCAAAGGTTGCATCAATATACCATAATAAAGCCTTCCTGTCCCCCTCCTCCGCTGCAACCTCCCGCACGATTTTCTCGCATGGACGCTCTGCAATCGCAATGCTGTATTCAGGATCATTGCCCTTTACTCAAAAAGGACAGGACTGGTCTGTCATTGACACCCTTGCTTTACATTAGTCTGTTCATCGTTTTTTTCTTATCTCCATCATTTTGCCAGTCGCAGCAGGATAGTACAGCAATTAAAAGAAAACAGATGCATCGCCACGAAGCTATAGTTTATACTGGGATTGGCCTGTTTTATGGAGGCTTAAGTTATGGTTTATATAATGCCTGGTATAAAAATTATCCTTCCGAAAAATTTCATTTTTTCAACGATAATACTGAATGGCTTCAAATGGATAAAATCGGCCATACTTATTCGTGTTATTCGGAGGCAGTGAATGGAATGGATTTAATGAAATATATTGGGTTCTCTAAAAAGAAATCCATTATCGTAGGTGGTATGGTAGGCTTCGGAATGCAAACCATTGTGGAAATTATGGATGGGTATAGCAGTGCCTGGGGCTTTAGCTGGGGCGATATGGGTGCCAATGCTCTGGG
>JBBRJE010000245.1:0-5128 GCA_038219845.1 Bacteroidia bacterium | reverse complement strand
GCCTTTTCACCCTTAGTTCGCATATGCCATACGATATCCCTGTGAGCCATAAGTTCGACCAGCTAAAAGAAGAAGGGAGATATGCCAGCAGCGTGAATTACTGCGATGCTTCGCTGGGCGAATTTTTCAAGACCATACATACGATGCCCTGGTATAAGAACACTTTATTTGTATTGGTGGCTGATCATTCCCATAATTCTCCTATCTTTCATTTAATGCAATCGGCGGAGATGAACCATATCCCCTGCCTTCTTTTTGGAGAGGTGATTAAACCTCAGTATCGTGGCATGATGATAAACCGGCGCGTAATGCAGGCTGATATAGCTGCCACCCTTCTCCGACAATGTAATCTATCCACCACCGCGTTTCCATGGAGCCGGAATATGCTTAATCCCCTCACCCCGCAATGGGCGTTTTACCCCATTAATTCCGGGGATGGATTTGTAGATGATAAGGAATGGGTGGCATTTGACACTTCTAAAAACAGCTTCTTCTTAAGCAGCTCAAAAGACTCCGCACAAATTAAAATACTGCGAAAGAAAGGAGAGGCATTACAGCAGGTTCTTTTTGAAGAATTTTTGAAATATTAATACCATGTAGTTAAGATAAGGGTTTTAATACAGGAAACACTAAGAATGCACAAGAATACACACAAAAAATACTAAAGAAAATGCAATATTGTATTCTCTTTTGTATTCTTCCTGAATTCATCTTTTGAATACTTCGTGGTTCCTTCATTTCACAAGGTTTCCTTAACTCCACGACATTGAATATTAATACCTGATAAGGATCCATAAATTTGTATATTATGGGTATTTCCGAATTTGATCTGTCGGTGTTAAAGCACTTGAAATTATTAGTGCTACTGTATTCTCTTCCCATAGAGCCTGTCCCGCCTCAGCGGGAAAGAATTCGTTGGTAGAACAATTGGGCGTGTGTATTTCCTTCCCTTAGGAAGGTTTCGTGCGAATGGGTCTTCGAGATCATTCCAATTCCTTTCAGCATATATGGTTCTAATTGACCGTATCCAGATTCTTATTATAATCCAAAGGTGTTATACCGTAAGCATATATGTATTAGTCCAATTCAACTTCGTCTTCTTTGTACTAAACATATATTGCTACGGCCTGTTTTATAATGAACATTGGTATTATTTATTCTTGCTTTCATGGCACAAAACCTTCCTACAGAAGGTATGACCGCCCTCCCCATTTCTACCCACAAATTCTTCCTCTGGAAGAGAATACAGGTATATCATTCTATTGACTGTTTCTCCAGCATATTAAATCCGGCAATACCCATGTAAAAAATTCGCATTCGTAAATTAGTGTTGTACAGGATTTATATTCAGTTTGAGGCTTGAATCTATTTATAACATTCTTGTAGAACACTTAACAGAAATACTATTATGGACTTCACGAACAGTGGTATAGCAATACGTCTTTACTCTTTTAATAGGATTATAAGAATTTTTAAAAGGCGGAAATTTTCAAAGAGGATTGAGCTAGGTTCGATGGGCTCCCGGTTTTATTTAGAGTGCCAGGCCTAAGATAAAGAGGTTTGTGTGGCGCTATACCATGTGTTCTGTCGATCCTGAGATATTTAAAAGCATTCAAATATTTTCAGAGGTTCATCCTCGATTAAATCAAACTACTATATAATTTCTAATTCCTCATAAAAAATATAATAATCCATGCCCTATCCTTTACCCTTCTCAAGGTGCATTCAAAATACTCACCAGGTCGCGGGCAATCCTGTCGGCTTCCGCTTTGAAGGTAGCGGTCCATGTGGCGAAGGTATCGGGCCTGTTGTCGTTGCGCCAGGCACCGATAATATTTTTTCGGGTGCTATCATTCTGACCGTAATTAGAGAAGACGCCGCTAGAATATTTATAAAATAAGCTGATATGATCACGGGCGAAATCAAATTTAACATGGAAGGATGGATAAACCCCATTGACACGGTTCGCGGTAACATGACAATGCAAGCCATGGAAATCAGGGTAATTAAGGATAGCCTGCACTCCTCCCACGCGCAGGGCGTTCACCACTTTTGTTTCCGACCATCCGGTAGGTGCCGGCGGGGTGATCGCTACAATTTTATCAGCGCCGCCAGCTACTTCGGTATACCTTGTGAATTCGGCATTGAGGGTTACGGGCTTCCATACTTCCTGCGTGGCCGTTGAGGTTCCGCTTTTAAAATAGGTCTTGTTGTCGGTCGATTCCTTGAATATATTTTTCGATCCTTTGGAACCCTGCACCCCTGATTTATACGCCTCCAATACACATTGAATAACAGTACCCTGATTATCTACTGTAAACAAACCGGCAATAATGCGCAGCCCAGGTTCTTTCAATGTTTGCCTATGCAGTGTATTTTCAATGGTGTACGACTGCATCGGCTTGTGATCATCCATTAATATGGCGGCACCCATCATATCCGCTTCGGCTTCCATGAGCTCATGATGAATTATGGCAATGCCTGCACCCATGAGGTTTTTAACCCTCCCTTTCCTTTGTTGAATGACATGCGTTAATTCATGTGTTAGAAGTTGCAACCCTTTCCGGCTGTATGGATTATAATGCCCAGGAGCAAAATAAATATTTGATCCGCACGCAAATGCGATGGCTCCAATGGAGGAAGCTTCCGGGCCTATATGAATTCTTACATCAGAGAAACTGGCATTGAAAAATAATTCTAATTTTATGCGTATGGATGAGGGAAGTAATTCTCCTTGATTTTTAGGCTGTAATCCCTGCCATAGGGCCGGGTTGGATTTAACATGGGCTGTTGCTGTACGTATCATAGATAAAATAATTAATTAATAATAGGTATTAAAAAAAACGGGAATTACAAATAATGAAAAAAAAACAGAAACAAAAAAAAATCCATATGATTTTTATCAACAATATCTAAATACGTTTAATTAAGTATTTATTAATGTAAAAGTGGTTCAGGTTTCCGCTTCGCGGAAAGAAATGCATTTTAACACGGAGAACACAGAGATTAAATACATCCCGCCCGAAGTGGCGGGGTGGATTTTTAACTCCGCGTCCTCCGTGTTAAAACCAGCTTAGCGGTACTAAACTTAAACGACAATACATTGTAATTTTCGTTTTTATTTTTAATCACTAAGAGTAAAGCGTTTATTTTTTAATTCTTCTGATAATTAATCCTGGGATTTCCCGAATGACAATTCATTCTTTATCTGTATTTGAGTATTTTCGCCGCATATGCCAAAGGCTCTAAAATTATATAATACCTTATCCCGGAAAATCGAAGATTTTACCCCCATACATGAAGGTATGGTTGGCATGTACGTATGCGGGCCCACTGTTTATTCCTACCTACACCTGGGCAATTGCCGCACTTTTACATCCTTCGATATCATCTTCAGATACCTTAAGTATTGCGGTTACAAGGTACGTTATGTGAGGAATATCACCGATGCCGGCCACCTCGAAGGCGACCTGGATGAGGGTGATGATAAATTCGCCAAGCGTGCAAAATTAGAGCAGCTGGAGCCTATGGAGATCGTGCAGAAATACACTTCTTATTTTCACGATATGATGCGTGCCTTCAATTGTCTTCCTCCAGGCATTGAGCCCACTGCAACAGGCCATATCATTGAACAGATTGAAATGACGAGGGATCTTATCGCCGGGGGCTGGGCTTATGAAGTGGAGGGCACCGTTTATTTTGATGTAGAAAAATATAATTTAAAAAATAATAACGGGATATTAAGCAATCGTAACTTAAACGATTTGCTGGATGGCACCCGCGAACTGGGCGGACAGGATGAAAAGCACGGAAGGCTGGATTTTGCATTATGGATCAAAGCGAAACCCGGTCACCTCATGAAATGGCCCAGCCCCTGGAGCCTTGGCTTTCCAGGTTGGCATATCGAATGCAGCGCCATGAGCCAGAAATACCTCGGAGCGCAATTCGATATACATGGTGGTGGCATGGATTTGATACCTACGCATCATACCAATGAGATCGCGCAAAACTGTGCCAGCCATGGCGTAGGGCCTGCCCGCTATTGGATGCATACCAATATGCTCACTGTGAACGGCGTGCGAATGAGTAAAAGTGCAGGCAATGGGTTTCTTCCTGATGAATTATTTGCGGGCTCACATCCTTTGCTTGAAAGGGGATACAGCCCGATGACCGTGAGATTTTTTATGCTGCAAAGCCATTACCGCAGCACCCTGGATTTTAGTAATGAAGCACTTCAAGCCGCGGAAAAGGGCTATATACGCCTGATGAATGCCTGGCGATTAGTTGAAAATTTAAAATCAGACGGCGATGCCAATGGATATATTAAAGAGCTCCGAAATAAATGTGAGTCTTCCATGAGTGAGGATTTTAATACTCCAATTACCATCGCACATTTATTTGAGGCGGTTACTTTTATCAATAATGTGAACGACGGAAGGGAAAAAATTTCAGAGGAAGATAAAACCGAATTGAAAAGTGTTTTCAAAGATTTTATTTTTGATGTGCTGGGTTTAAAAGAAGAAAACGCACCCGACCATGATAAGATGGACGGGGTGATGCAAATATTATTGGAGCAACGGGCGGAAGCCAAGGCCAGGAAAGACTTTAAGGCCAGCGATGCATTGCGCGATAAATTATTGGCGCTTGGAATTACAATTAAAGACAGTAAAGAAGGTGCGAGCTGGGAACAGGGCTGAGATAGATAATTTAAATAAAGAAATAAATCACCGCTTCTTATACGGTAATTTTCTTCTTTCTTTCTTGATATACCTTCCCAATAATTATAATACTTAAAAGATAGAACCAGGTGAGTTTGAAATATTGGAATGAGCCCGACCCCACACTTTTAGTGTAAAAGATCATGACGGGGATAATTACAAGCATAATTGCCAAAAAAATCGCGATAACAAAAGCAAAGGTGCCGGCGTAAAATCCCGGCATCTTTCCAATCTGTTTATGTTCCTGTTTATGCGCTTCATTAAAGGCATTGGCGCCCGCTTTTAGTACCTCATAAAAAGGAATCGTATCTTCACTTTTCTTAAAAATGCTATTCGTGAAACTGTACTCTTCACCGGTGCGCAAACTGAAATTCAACGCATCGCCATTACCGTATTCTTCATAATTATAG
>JBBRJE010000244.1:0-5141 GCA_038219845.1 Bacteroidia bacterium | reverse complement strand
CCATGGTATGTTATGATCTGCGTTTCCCGGTATGGAGCAGGAATAATAATGCGGATCCTTATGATATTTTGCTGTATGTGGCTAACTGGCCCAAAACAAGAATTTCCCAATGGAGCAAATTATTACAGGCCCGTGCTATTGAAAATTCCTGTTTTGTTATTGGAGTGAACAGGATTGGCTTGGATGGGATGGAAAAAGAATACCCCGGTTTAAGCGCCTTTGTTGATTACCGGGGCGACGCCCATACATTAACTGAAGGTATGGAAGAAGTAGTTACGGTGACCTTAAATAAAAGTGCATTGCTTGAATACAGGGATCATTTTCCTGTTTTGAATGACGCGGATAAATTTGAATTAAAATAATTTTTTCCTCACGGCATTGATCGTGTTTTATATTTTAGCTTAATGGGGTTTTCGAAAGATAGAGGCATTATAATGTGCCACCCCCTAATCAATAGCAAACATTAGTTCTTGTATTAAGTTAAGTGTAAAATGTCAAAGTCAAAAGATAGAATAGCCCAGGTTCTATTGTCCGTACAATTTCGATTAGCTAAGGAATTCAACCTGAAAGGGTCAACTAATAATAGCCCCGGGTGAAGCCCGGGGTATAATGAAGACGGTCTGTACAACCCCGATAGGGGTTGAATTTATGGACTAAAATGTTCAAGCCATGGGGGGGGGTAATCCACCACCAACCTCTTTCCCGGGGTTTCATCTCGGCTTAGCCGAGACTATTATTGTTTGACCCTTATCCGGGTACAAACCGTTAGATAAGAAATAGAGATTACTGATCAAAAAGGGAAGCGTCCGAATTAGATTAATATTGCACGTACCAGAAAATTATTGATGACGAGTTGTATTAACACCATACAAAAAGGAAGCAATAAAAATGTTTAAATTTTATTGATACACAAGTGGGAATGATAGGAGAATAAAGATCTTCTATCAAGCAAAAAAAAACCTGTCGAAATTTTCAACAGGTTTAAGATATTGTTAATAGCCTTTATTATTTATCCTCAGATCCCATAAGTTTAGCACGTTCCAGGTATTTATCTACTTCGCGTGCTTCAGATGATTTTGGATAATCTTTCTTGATTAATTCATAGCAGTTTGCTGCTTTCTTATATTGTTTTAAGGCCTCGTAAACCCCACCCGCTTTCATCAGGTATAAGGGAGTAGTGTATCCATTTGAGTGATGCGATGCCGCTTTTTCATAGTACTTCACCGCCTCATTATAATTGTCAGGTCCTTTCTCACTATACGCATCGCCGATCATGCCCAAGGCTTCGGCTCCGATGATATCATCCGAGCTGCTGAATTTTCCCAGGTGCTCGATGGCTTCATCAAATTTGCCTGATTTAAGACAAGCTACCCCAGCATAATAATGGGCCAGGTTGGCCTGCTTGGTGCCACTGTATTCATCGATAATTTCATTAGCACTTTTAATTGCTTTCACCGGGTCGGCATCTGGTCTTCCATTGAGCACGAGATTAAAAGAATCTTTCTCGAACATCAGTTGAAGCTTGAAAATTTCATTTTTAGCTTCCGTGTTTCTATTATTTATATAGTAACGATATCCCATAATCGCGGCTATGAGCACAATAAGCCCTCCAACAACATAGATTAAAACCCTGGAGTTTTTTTGAACAAACTCTTTTGCCGGTTCAACTCTATCGATTAGCTCATCGCCTAAATTTTCTACATCAAATCCTTTCTTATCTGCCATTTTAATTACTATTTATGATTTTCTTTATGATTATAAACTTTCTTATTTTATCTCGTTCTATTCTGCAAATGGATAACCCGGCTCCGCATACACGTCCTTAAATAATTCAGAGGCATCCGGATAGGCCGATTTCTCTGCAAATTCTACGGACTCGGCCACCACCTTCTCAATCTTTGCCTCCATCTCATCCAGCGCTTCTATGCTGGCGAATTTCAACTCGATGATTTTCTGTTTTGTTATCTCCAACGGGTCACGGCTTTTATATTCTTCCACTTCTTCCTTACTTCGGTATTTCGCCGGATCACTCATGCTATGTCCACGATAACGGTAGGTGCGCACTTCCAGAAATGTAGGCCCTTCCCCTTTGCGGGCACGCGCCACAGCGGTGGTCATGGCTTCGTGCATATCTTCACATTGCATCCCGTTTACTACGGCGCTAGGCATATCATAGGCTAGCCCTATTTTATAAATATCAATCAGGTTCGTTGTACGCTCCACACTCGTTCCCATGGCATAACCATTATTCTCACAAACGAATATTACAGGCAGCTTCCAAAGCATGGCCATATTAAAAGTTTCGTGCAATGCTCCCTGCCGTACCGCCCCATCACCCATATAACAAACACAAACTCGGTCGGTGCCGTTATATTTCTCGGCGAATGCAATCCCTGCTCCTAATGGGATCTGGCCTCCCACGATGCCGTGACCGCCAAAAAAACGATGCTCCTTGCTAAACATATGCATCGATCCGCCTTTGCCTTTGCTGCATCCCGTAATTTTTCCATAAAGCTCAGCCATCACTGCATTCGCGCTGATGCCCGTAGCCAGTGCATGTCCGTGGTCTCTGTAGGCGGTGATCAGCGCATCTTCATCTTTTCGTATCGCGCTCATGGTGCCTGCGACCACAGCCTCCTGCCCATTATATAAATGGCAGAACCCTTTGATCTTCTGCTGGCCATATAATTGTGCCACTTTCTCCTCGAATCGGCGTATCAGCAACATGAGCTCATACCAGCCGGTATAAGTTTCTTTATTGAAATTGTTTTTGGCCTTAATCATTTTTTTACTAAAGTTTGCAAAAATAACGATATTTGGCAGAAAAGAAAATTTAGTGGGGAATTAAAACAGATATAATAAGGATACCGGGCGGTAACGCAGAACCCATAGGGCATTCAGCAGAATTATCTTGTAGCATAGCGCTAAGGTTATTCAATGTTACAGTTATACAATTGGCTATTCGTCATATACCCGGGCAGCATTCGGATTGCCCTGCTTAAACTGTTGTATATAATGCTTATTATCGGCGGTGGTATAATAAACATCGCCCTCCCAAAATTTACCTCCTTTAAATTCTCCTTTTAACACTATATCTTTTAAAATATCTTCAATACCAAAATAGTAGCATACACCCAGCCCGTTAAATTCATTATTCGCCATCATACCCTTATAATCTATGATTTCATCGCTATAATTGCCATAACCCTGCATCACATTATTTACAATTTTACCACTATACACGGCGCCGTTATCAAAGAAAAGTATCCCGCCGCCATTGCGTTTGCCATTTTGTTTCAGGCCCTGGTAGCCCGCCGAATCAATTTCCTGCTGGCTAAATTTAGGGCCCATCTCCGCATAGGAAGAAAAAGCGTTGATGGCATTATCATCCGTTTTATAATGCGTCATATCCTGATCATATAAAATTCTTATCGTATCAATCGTCTCAAATCCTTTCCTGATTTTTAAGCTGGCGGTATACGGATTAAAAACCCGCTTCTCAACCACTGGAACAACAGGCTTCACAGGTTCTGTTTTTACAGTCTCCGGGGTTTTGGATTCTGCCGGAGTGCTTGCCACAACTTTCGGGCTTATATAATTGAATTTTATTTCGCTTACCTCGGTTTTTTTTACACAGCGTAAGAGACGCTCTCCCCGGTATACCTTATAAACGTAGTATTTGCCTGAGGTGTCTATGATATCCGCTTTAAAATTATATCCATTTTTAAGCACAAAAAGATCCGTATCCTTTTCAACAACTTTGAATGCCCATGCTGTAAGGGAGTAAAACGAGAGAATAATTAAATATAAGAATCTGTAATACATATGTTATGTCTTTCTCTGATAAATTTTTTATTTCTCTTCCAGATCGTCGAGTTCAAACTGCCCTGTTAAATCCAATGCAGTTCTTGGATTATTTCCCCTTTTATAATAGATCATCACGATCTCACCAAAATGTTTGGTGACTATCTTATTGTATTGATCTACGTAAGAAACCCGCCTGTTTTTTATGTCAATCATAACGTCCTTAGTTTTGATTGGATTTCCATCGGAATCAAGAAGTTCACAATCTCCTTTTAATATCTTTCTTGTCTTATCCGATGAAGCGCTGGCTTTCGGTCCTTCGTCCTTTGTTTTCTCCGCCGGAAGGGTAGCGGTTTTATTTTCTTCGTTTTTGGTCACCTGTTCCTCTTTCTTTGGTTCCTGCTTAGCCACAGGCTTTGCGTGTTTATATTCCTGTCCTTCCTTTGAAAAAGTGGAGAAAGAGCTGTCGGTCTTCCAGATCTTATCAACAAAAGATTTCATTACCACCAGCGTATTATCATCCGAATTTCTTTCTTTATAAATTATGCATAATTCACTTATATCCATAATCTCACAAGGGATTGCTTTTTCCGAGATCAATACAATGGTTGCCGCTTCCCCATGTTCCGATTGATTACCTGCTCCGAAATTTTCGCGCTCTTCATAAAATTCTATATCACCGTTGCTATAACGAATATGCAGGATGTTCTTTTTCTTTTCATGATAATTGGGACCATCGGCATTGCTTAGCTTCTTAAAAGTAATTTCTTCGGCATTAATATCCGTGATCTTGGCCGGGATGATGGTATTATTAACAAGGAAAATACTATCTTGTCCATAGGAGAAAAAGCAACCCAGTAAAATGCCGACCAGCAGTGTTAATTTTTTCATGAGGCCATTTTCTTATTTATTTGAAAACTAGTTCTATCACGTGGCCTGTATGCAGGCATAATGGAGCGTAGGGCCAGATCCTTATATTCTAAATTATTCCGGCGCATACATTCGCGCTTATCTTTTTCCTCAGGTTTTCCTTTGTCCTTCTCCTTATCAGTTTCTTCAGTTTTCTTTTTGTCTTTCTTGATATATTTATCTTTCAGATTTCTTAATTTTGCTTTTAATGAATCGGGATTAAAAACATTGATCTGGCGTATGCATTCCTGATTGAGGCTGCGAATATCTTTCTCGAAGCGCTTATAGCTGTCAAGGTCTTTTTTAGAACTATCAAGACAGATGGTATAGAGCCTGTTGGCGTTGTTCCAGTCTTTATTGGCAAAGGCAGCATCTGCTTGCTTCTTGGTATTCAGGAAATCTGATTCATTGCGGCATTTCAATGCACG
>JBBRJE010000243.1:0-5159 GCA_038219845.1 Bacteroidia bacterium | reverse complement strand
ATTAATTATTTTACCAGCACATCAGATATGGAAATACCCAGGATTTCAATATTTTGTATGAAGGTGATCGTAGACGATCACCTTTTTTATTTTTTTTTCCTTATTTTCGCGCTCCAAAAAAAATAATAATTATAAATTTTTTTTCAATTCATTTATGAATAATCTTATTTACGTAATTCTCGGGTGTGGCATTATAAGCCTTCTTTTCACATATGTTCGTTCTCAATGGGTGATTCGCCAGGATGCCGGTGATTCAAAGATGCAGGAGATCAGCAAGGCTATCGCCGATGGCGCTATGGCATTTCTAAAGCAGGAGTATAAAGTGCTCGGCGGATTTGTGGTGGTTATTGCACTGCTTTTGGCTTATATGGGATCCACCAATGAAGGATCTTCTCCTTTAATTGCCCTGGCCTTTATCATCGGTGCCTTTTTTTCAGCGATGGCTGGTTTCATCGGGATGCGTATCGCTACAAAAGCGAATGTTCGTACTTCGCAGGCAGCCAAAACAAGCTTATCTAAAGCCCTGCAAGTATCCTTCACAGGAGGCAGCGTAATGGGCATGGGTGTTGCCGGGCTGGCAATACTTGGATTGGGTAGCCTGTTCCTGGTATTCTATCAGATATTTGTAGCATCGCATAACGGCACTGCCAGCGGCTTTGATATGGAGCGTGCCCTCGAGGTGCTTACCGGCTTCTCGCTGGGTGCTGAAAGTATTGCTCTTTTTGCCCGTGTGGGCGGGGGTATATATACCAAGGCTGCTGATGTAGGCGCTGATTTAGTTGGAAAAGTAGAAGCTGGCATCCCCGAAGATGACCCGCGTAACCCTGCAACAATTGCAGATAATGTAGGCGATAATGTAGGTGATGTTGCCGGCATGGGAGCCGATTTATTCGGATCTTATGTTGCCACCATCCTGGCGACTATGGTCATCGGTCGGGAATTTACCGTTACTGATAATTTTGGAGGCATGAGTATGATCCTGGCCCCCCTGCTGATTGGTGGGATGGGTATACTTTTTTCAATCATCGGAACATTTTTTGTTCGGGTGAAAGAAGGTGGTAATGTACAGGGCGCTTTAAATTTAGGAAATTGGTCATCGATCATTCTTACAGGTATTGCTTCTTATTTTGTGATCAACTGGATGCTGCCTGCCGGAGAAATGAGCATACGCGGTGGTACTGTATTTACTTCTATGCATGTTTTTTATGCTATTGTTATCGGCCTCGTGGTAGGCGCACTTATAAGCCTGATCACCGAATATTATACCTCAATGAACCGCGGCCCTGTGAATAAAATCATCAACCAGTCATCAACCGGGGCGGCCACCAATATTATAGCCGGATTGTCGGTAGGTATGATGAGCACGCTGTTTCCAATCCTCGTTTTATCTGCAGGTATTGTTGCCAGCTATGAAATGGCAGGCCTTTATGGGGTAGCCATTGCAGCAGCAGGAATGATGGCAACCACAGCGATGCAGCTGGCTATCGATGCCTTCGGACCTATCGCAGATAATGCAGGTGGCATTGCCGAGATGTGCAACCTGCCAAAAGAAGTGCGTGAGAAAACAGATATCCTGGATGCGGTGGGAAATACCACGGCTGCTACAGGCAAAGGATTTGCGATCGCTTCCGCTGCGCTCACTTCACTCGCTTTATTTGCCGCCTTCATGGGTGCAGCCCATATTGATAAAATTGATATCTCCAATGCCCGCGTTTTAGCTGGCTTATTTATTGGGGGCATGATTCCATTTGTGTTCTCAGCTCTAGCCATGAGCGCAGTAGGAAAAGCGGCTATGGAAATGGTGCAGGAGGTGCGACGTCAGTTCCGGGAAATACCGGGGATTATGGAATACAAAGCAAGGCCTGAATACGAAAAATGTGTTGCCATTTCTACAAAGGCAGCAATACGTGAAATGATTCTGCCCGGCCTGATGGCATTAACTGTTCCGGTGATTGTAGGATTCTCTTTCGGCGCTGAAGTATTGGGCGGACTATTAGCCGGTGTTACGGTTTCTGGTGTGCTCATGGCCATTTTTCAGTCGAATGCCGGAGGTGCCTGGGATAATGCCAAAAAATCATTTGAGAAAGGTGTGAATATCAACGGTCAAATGTTCTATAAAAAATCTGAACCACATAAGGCAGCCGTAGTGGGCGATACCGTTGGCGATCCCTTCAAAGACACTTCTGGCCCCTCAATGAATATACTCATTAAATTGATGAGCATCGTATCCCTTGTTATCGCGCCAAGCATCTATAAAGCCAGCGGTGGCAATTTAAAGATGATGGGTACGGAAGAAAAAAACTCGACTGTTCCGGCACCTAAAATAATGGGGACACCGAATACCATTAATTATAATGATGTGAAGTAAGCATCAAAAAAATATGAATTAAATGACCCTGGTATTAAAAATATCAGGGTTTTTTTATGGTTCAAAAACTGTCTACTTTCCTGCTAATAAAATTATGTCTATTGATAACTTGCAAAATAACCGTGCGCATTAAACTTAATTTTGTCTTCGGAAATTTGTATCATTAGCTTGATAAAATATAAGAAAGAAAAACTTTTACCATTTATCCTATCTGAATCATGAGTAAACATATTTTAGTTGTTGACGATAACCCGTTAAACAGGATGGTATTTAAGGTAATTCTTAATAACTGGCTTAATATCACCACCAGCTTCGCGAATAATGGAGCGGAAGGTATCGAGATACTCAAGAATCAATCTATTGATCTTATCTTAATGGACCTGCAGATGCCTGTAATGGATGGATTTGAAATGACTATCGCCATCAGGAACCAGGAGGCGGGACTGAAGAACTCCTTTGTTCCGATAATTGCTGTTTCTACCGATGAGATGGAAACCACCAGACAGCGCGTTTTAGATATCGGCATGAATGATTATATGAGCAAGCCTGTAGATCAGAATACCTTATATCAAAAAGTGAACTTATTGCTTTACTGAGTGCTGCTTTCCTCCCCTTATAAAAATTTCTATGCTGCTATTGAATTTTCTTTAAATCCTGTATTTTTAATGTATTGTTTTGTTTATACTTGCGGTAATTCTACCTTAGATACCCGTTCATGAGATCAATTTATATTCTTCTGCTTATAGTTTCTTCAACGCTTTCTGCCCAGGTACCGGGCTACTTAGGCAAACGCCTTTCGGCCTCTGTGGGTATAATGGCTGGAAACCCTTATCCTATCAATGATCCTGTGCTGGATAGATACCGTGTAAAAAGTGACATAACCGGGCAGCTTAGGTTCGATTATGTAATCACACAGAATATGAGCCTGGGGCTTGACCTGGATTCGAAAAAATCGAATGTAAGTGTTGGATTTGGAAGCTTGCCTTATCAGGTTCAAGTAAATGATGACCGGATAAATCTGCTTAACAAAGCAATCGGCATCAGCTATAAAAAATTTCTGAAAGGCCAGATCGCACCTTATGGGACTTACCGTAAAATGGGACTTGGATATAATTTTTCAAAAACACAGGATCCCAAAGGTGTATATGCCGCAAACCATGCTATATTTCACGAACGTAAAGCAAATTTTCTTGATTTCAGGTACGGCTTCGGTGTCAATAAAATATATTTCGACAAGCTTATTGTTAATTATTACTGGGAATCTATAATTACAAAATCGCTATGGGATATGCTTTTAAACCGGCAGGCACTCAGCGATAAGGAGGTATTCCGATCGCAACTGCAAATAGGCTCTTTTTTAAATTTTGGATTAACCTTCGGCTATTTAATATATTAATAAATGAAAAACACAATACAGATACTGATCATTTTAACAATATGCTTCGTATCATGCAAACGTCCTGAAATTTATGAAATAAAAGACCCTACCAACCTCAGGGCGAAGGCGCTAAAATGTAGTCTCAGGAACGAATTATTTATTGATGCGCCGGTGCCCTTATACCTTTACGCGCTTTCAGGATATGCCTATTCCTATCAAATAAGAATCACCAGCAATACATACAAGGACATCAATCTGAATTTTTATACTTTCGGCTCCGATATAAAATCAGGAGAATATATTGTAGAAGATAAAAAAAGATATCCCAAGGCAGCCAATGGTGTAGTAATTCTCATCGGGGAAGGTGACCAGGATGGCAATTCCTATAGTGGGGTAAGCGGTATAGTGAGGGTTAATGCCAGCAACGGGCAATATATAATAACTTTCTGTGACGTTAATTTTCGCAATACAGCGGGCGCCAGGCATACACTGTTCAAAGGTTATGGGGAGTCCCAATTTTAGGAGCGGGTATGAAACGAAATTCTCGTTAGAACAATAAAAAATTAATTCACGATCGTTTTTCCCTTTTTGTTCAAAGTTATTTTGAGTGAAAAAATATTTGAATTCAGGGCCACTGCATTACTTCCCAGAGCCGTGATAGCATAATCGAGGCTAAGGTTTTTCAGATGTATGCCGACCCCGAAATTAGGCTGCATCACCCAGGTTTTACGGCTGGAAGCCGTATCCGTTACATCCAGTATATTTTGAATATTCGTGAGCCCTGCACGGAAATATATTTTATCATTATAACCCAATTCAAGTCCCATATGCGGATCAATATTAAAACGTCTGGATGATATAATGACATTTCTCCTGCCGTCGAAAGTGAAGTCGAGATTGGCTTCTACCAGCAAAGTCGTTTTCTTGGGGAAAATAAATTTATAGGCTGCACCAGGAATCATTTTTGGCAGTGTGATCTCCGTGCTTCTCACAGGGATATCATTCCCGGTTTGAAAAAACACGTCTTTCTCTTCATCGGTGAGTGTTATGTTCCATGTATTATATGTGGTGGTAATATCTTTCAGCATCAGGCCAAACGTCCAGTTTTTCATTGCATACTGTCCACCGGCATCCACCCCAAAACCCCAGGCCTTAGCAAAAGACCCCACCTTCCTGTAAATTATTTTAGGGCTCAGTCCCCAGGACAAGCTTTGATTATAGGCTTTCTCTTTTAAAATTATTTTTTGAGCATAGCTTATATAGAATGCATAATCCACCGCTGAAAAGGTTTTGATACGGGAATAATCAACCTGCCCATTTTGAACCAGACTTAAGGTATTCACAATATCATCCACACCAAAACGGTTAAAAGAAACACCCAGCACCCCATTCTTTGTTATTGGCGCTGCTCCT
>JBBRJE010000242.1:0-5164 GCA_038219845.1 Bacteroidia bacterium | reverse complement strand
AGATGGGGTATACTGATATCATTGCCGTTGATGATTTCAGTAAAACAGAAAAGAACAGGAACCTTGCCGGGAAGCAGATCACGGCGAGGATTGAAAGGTCAGCCTATTTGGGATGGCAGCGACAAAATCACAGATTGACTCAGTTCATCTTTCATCTGGGCGCCCGCACCGATACCACGGAATTTGATTTGAAAGTATTTGAAGAGCTCAACCTCAGCTATTCAAAGGAAGTATGGCATTTAGCGGTTGAATTCGGACTGCCCCTGGTATATGCTTCTTCAGCTGCTACTTATGGCAATGGCGATCATGGCTATGCCGATGACCTGGAGAAAATTCATCTGCTCAAGCCTTTAAATCCTTATGGCGACTCGAAGCAATGGTTCGATCTCTGGGCGCTGGCCCAGGAGAAGAAACCGTATTTCTGGGCCGGCTTGAAATTTTTCAATGTGTATGGTCCTAATGAAAATCATAAAGGCAGAATGGCTTCTGTTATCTTTCACGCCTTCAATCAGATCAATGAAAAAAAGCAGATTAATTTATTTCGCTCCCATAATCCTGAATTTAAAGACGGCGAACAGCTCCGCGATTTCATCTACGTAAAAGACATCACCGAGGCACTTATATTCCTGATGCACAACAGGGAGCAGAGCAATATTTTTAATTTGGGCACCGGCCGCGCAAGAAGCTTCAATGACCTGGCCAGGGCGGTTTTCAGGGCCCTGGATATCGAGCCCAAGATAAATTATATCGACACTCCATTAGATATAAGGGATAAATACCAGTATTATACCCAGGCTGAGATGCAGAAATTAATCAATACCGGCTTCACGCACCAGTTTTCAAGCCTTGAAGAGGGCGTTAACGATTATATAGGGAATTACTTATCGAAAAACACCTATTATTAGTGAGGCTTTTTACATGGTACGATTTTATATCAAAGGCAATTTCTATCTCTTCCTCCTCGCAGGACTTCTATGCCTTATTATTTCTTATTATTTCGATAAGATCAGAAAACATGAGATCAACGAAAAACAAACGGAAGCACTTGTTCATAAATTTCAGAAACACCTGGAAGCCGAATTTATCGGGATGCAGGGAGCCTTTCCCGATAACAGGCAGGGATGGATTGCAGGCAAACAGATAAAAGAAAAGAAATATTCACTTCATATTTACAAATCGGATTCTCTGATTTATTGGGATAATAATGCGATCGAAAATCTTAATCATATGGCATTGACCTTGCCTATGAATATTTTGGTATTGCATAACGGAATTTTCCTTGTTGAAGAGAAGAATAAAGGCGATAGCCTGTTCGTACTTTTTTACCGGCTGCGCAACAATTTTCAGCTAAATAATACGTATCTGAAAAATACCCTGAACCCGGATTTTGGAATTGATTACCCCTGTTCTATTTCTCTTAGCCCCATAGAAGGATTTAGAAAAGTGGAGCTGTCCTTTGGCATCAGCATTTTCATTAAGTTTGATTCAGGCCAATCATATTCCGTGGGGTACCTGCTGCTATTCCTGGTTGGGCTGCTGTTTATTTGCATGGCCCTGCGCTATGTCCTTGATGATTTATTCAGGATAGATTTTGTGCTCGGACTCAGCTTCTTGTTGGCGACAATAATTGGTGTGCGTATCATCATGATCAGCTTGTATTATCCGCAATATTTCTACGATAAGGAAATTTTTAATCCGGAATATTTTGCCTCATCTCAGTTCTTACACTCGCTCGGCGACTTGCTGGTAACAGTAATATTTCTGGGAATAGCTGTGCTTGTATCGGTATTTTATTTAATCCGGCTTAAGGTTTCTAATGCAGTGCGCACAAGCGCTATCGGTAAGGTGCTCCTGATTATTTATATTTTCCTTTCCGCATTTTTTACATTTAAAATTATCCATGACCTGGTTATCGATTCGCGCATATCATTTGACTTAACCAATATTTTTGATCTTAGCTGGTATTCACTAACCGGTGTATTGATCATAGCAGGCATGTATATTGTCACCATCAAGCTTGCCCATATTTATTCGAGGGAATATATGGAAGGGATGCTATTCACCAGGAATAATTTTGTACAGATCGGGGTTCTTCTTTTGTCGGTCTTTATTTTAAAAACGCTCAGGGATAGCTATATCTGGGATAAGATATTTACTGCGGCTTTTTTCCTGATATTAATAGACATCGCCAGGAGAATATTTATTCTAAAAACATTCGTGATCAGGCATCTTACCTATGCCATCATATTTTCAATCGTGGCCGCCTTCACCTTTTACCAGGATGTGAATGAGAAAGAGGTAGGCGATCGTTTATACTATGCCAATAAGCTTACAACACAAATTGATTACAGGGCCGAGGAACTATTGAAGCAGGAAGAGCAAAAAATTCTCAATGACTCGGCATTTCTAAATCGTTGCGTACGGCAAAAGCTTATCAATACCGTTGCCACGCAATATATCACCAATAATTATATTAATAATTACCTGGAGAAATTTGATTGCAGCGCCTATGTATTTCTTAATGATTCATCATCGAGCGCTACCTATAATTACAATCAAACAGAACTCAATAATATATTCAGCCGCGGGGTGCTTGGTATCTCAGATAATTTCAGATTCGTGAAAAGCCCTGCGCAATTTTTTGGGTATATCGGAAAATTTGAGATTCTATCGGAAGGTAAAAATCTAAAAATTTATATACTCTTAAAATTACAACCATACCAGGAAGATAATTTGCTTCCTATCTTGGTGGCTGATAAAGCCGCGCCTGTGAAAAGGAATAAGCTCAGATATTCCTATGCTATTTACAGCAATAAGAAGCTGATGCAACAGGCCGGACGATTCCAATATCAAACACAGTATGGATTTGAGAAGGTGGATTCAAATTTCAAGGTGGTGAACAGGGATGGCTTCTCCCATTTGCTTTATAAAGACGCTGACGAGCTCACGGTGGTGGTAAGCTCCAAGGCCCCGTCTATGCTATCCATCCTCGCCAACGCACTCTGCTTATTCCTCGTTATCTTAACGGCAGGAGTGCTTATCCTATTATGCGATTTCCTTATCAACGTCATTATTTCCACACCCGTTAAAAGCAGCGCGCCTAAGAAATTTAGAGCTGCCTTATTCAGCACCCGGCGTAAGTACGATATCATTAATATTAAATTCAGCACCCGGATCATTATAAATATCCTGGGCCTGGTATTATTTATATTTACGGCCACTACATTTTTCACCATAAGATATATTGATGATAAAATTAAAGAAGAATCGAAAGCGGCCTTGATCAATAAGCTGAAAGCGGTGAATAAATATTTTACGGAAGAAAAAATCCTTCATGGCATCTATACCTCCAATGAAAAAGAAGTGAATGTATTAAAGGCAAGCGTCTTATTCACTACGGATATTAATATCTATGATTCCGATGGAAAATTATTTTTAAGCTCCAAGCCGGAGATTTTCAGGGAAGGCTTGTTAAGCCATAATATCAATTATGAAGCATACTATAATATCATTGAAAAGAAAGCCTCATTATACACGCAAAATGAAGCTATAGGCGAGCTGCAGTACACTTCTTATTACCAACCTTATTATGATGGTACGGGGCTCCGCTTCATCATCAATACACCATATTTCACCCGTAATATTGAGCATAATGCGCAGATCTCCATGTTCATTGTCAACTTCCTGAATTTATATGTTGCCTTGCTTTTGATCATGTTCATCATTGCCTATTGGGTGGCCAAGGGCACTACGCAGCCTTTTATTTTATTGCGTGATAAAATTAAGTCGTTGAGCCTGGAGCGGGATAATGAATTGCTATCATGGCAGCGCAATGATGAGATTGGTGAGCTTATCAAGCAATATAATTCCATGGTGCTCGACCTTAAAGAAAGCAGGCAAAACCTGGCCAATTCGGAAAGAACAGAAGCCTGGCGGGAAATGGCCAAGCAGGTGGCGCATGATATTAAGAATCCATTAACGCCGATGAAGCTTAATTTACAATACCTTCAAAAAGCTATTGAAGCCAATGATGAAGACCTCCATCAGAAGTTTAAAAATATCTCGCAAAGCCTGATCGAACAAATTAATTCGCTCACAGAGATGGCAAATAATTTCGGCAATTTCGCCAAAGCGCCCGACGCATCGCCACAGGTGCTTGATGTAAACGAGGAATTGCAAAACCTTATTGAATTGTACAAGGCTACCGATTTTGTGGAGATCAATGGAAAATTCAGCAGTACGGGCATAAGAATCTGGATGGATAAAAACCATTTCAGGCGCGCTATCGGCAATATCATCAAGAATGCCATTCAAGCCATACCACAGGGAAAAGAAGGGGTAATTGAAATATTGCTTAACAACGCCGACAAGCGCTGTACGCTTATTATTAAAGACAATGGGATTGGCATCCCCAAAGAAATGGAACATATGATATTCATCCCGAATTTTAGCACCAAAACTTCAGGCTCGGGTATTGGCTTGAGTATTGCCAAGACCATGATAGAAAATGCAGGCGGTAATATTTCCTTCTATTCTACCCTAAATAAGGGCACCACATTTATTGTTGAATTCCCGGTATATAAAGAAAGCTAATCTGTTTTCCGGCTGAGGGTAAGTATCATTTTCTTTGAGTCGGAATCAGTGGTATAGATACCGGCATATCTTCCGTTACTCAAAAAATAAATGGTCGTCCTACCTTTATCGTTTGTTACGGAGGTGCTTTTTATCGTGAATTTACTTTTTAAGGTGTGCGTCACCACCGTACCAATCTCCTTATCCTCTTTATCTGTGGGAATGATCTCAAATTTTATTTTTTTGCAATAAAGCATTGTAAACTGAAATGTAATAACAACGGAATACTCGCTCGCCTCGCTTTTGTAAGTATAGATATACAGATCGCCTTCATTCTGGCTGTTAACCAATCCTTTCTCCAGCTTGCAAATAGTTTTGATGGATTCCCGGTCTCTATCGGCAATGGAGATCAGCAGCTTCAGCTTGTGCTTTACAAACAGCTGATCGTTGGTTTGGGCAAAAATAAGGGAGCTGGTGCATAGGATGCAAAAAAGTAAAATGAATTTCATAGTGTCATTACAAATATTAATAAAAAGATTTAAACGACAAGATATTTTAAAAATAAAATAAGAGATACAGGATGGTTCGTTTC
>JBBRJE010000241.1:0-5169 GCA_038219845.1 Bacteroidia bacterium | reverse complement strand
AGGACATTGCCATCCGCGGGTGGTGGAGGCCGTAAAAATTCAGGCAGAAACTTATATGCACCTGATGGTTTACGGCGAATTTGTTCAAACACCCCAGACAAAATTAGCCCATAAATTAGCTTCCCTGCTTCCCGAAAAATTAGGATGCAGTTATTTTGTGAATAGCGGCGCCGAAGCGATAGAAGGAGCAATGAAACTAAGCAAGCGCCATACCGGGAGAACCGAAATCATTTCTTTCAAAAACGGATATCATGGAAGCACACATGGGGCCTTGAGCATTATGGGCAATGAAGAATTTAAAACTCCTTTTAGGCCCCTGTTGCCGGATACTCGAATAATAAATTACAACCAGACTTCAGCATTTGAATTTATAACACAGCGTACTGCGGCGGTTATTGTTGAAACCATTCGCGGTGAAGCAGGCGCGGAATTACCCGCTCCAAATTTCCTTCAAGAACTGCGTGATCATTGCAAGAACACGGGCACCTTATTAATCTTCGATGAAGTTCAATGTGGCATCGGACGCACAGGTAAATTATTTGCATTTGAACATTATGAGGTCGTGCCTGATATAGTGGTTTTAGCCAAAGGACTTGGTGGCGGTATGCCTGTTGGTGTATTTATTGCAAGCCACAAAATGATGCAATCGCTTACGCATCATCCTGTGCTGGGACATATTACCACTTTCGGCGGACACCCCGTAAATTGTGCGGCAGCATTGGCTTGCCTGGAAGTGATTGAAGATGAAAAATTAATTTCAACTGTTGAAGCCAAAGAAAAAATTATTACCGGGATGTTGAAGCATCCCAAAATAAAAGGCCTCAGCGGCAAAGGATTATTATGGGCAGTAGCATTCGAGAACTTTGAACAGAACAAGCGAATTATTGACCTATGCTTATCAAAAGGGGTGATCACCGATTGGTTTTTATTCGCGCCTCATATGCTTCGTATTGCACCTCCACTGGTAATAAGTGAAGATGAATTAAGAAAAGCATTAATAATACTATTAAGCTGTATTGAAGAAGCAGGATGAGTCATTCTGTTTAAGAAGGATAGGTTTCCGTCGCGAATATTTCTTATTCCAAGTTCCTAAAAGGATCGCGCCGGATGTATCCTTGGATTTTGTAAGATTATGATTTAATTTGTAATCGAATTGCCTCATTTCCTTATCTTGCAAAACTTTATTTTTGTTATATGAAAAAATTTTACTTCAGTATCCTACTTTTTTTAATTGCATTTTCAGGCTTCTCACAAAATTACCTGGGATTGGTAAATAATAATTATGGCGCATTTAACAGCGTATTATTTAATCCTGCCATGGGCAGCAAAACCTTTGTAGGATTGAACCTGGTTACCTATGATGCCAATGTATATAATAATTATTTACGCTGGACAGGCAAATTCAATATTATCACCGCGCTCGCAAATAATAAAACTTATTTCAATGATACCAACAGGTTCAGCGAACGTTTTATTGAAGAACGTGTGAATGGGAAAGATAAATATGTAACTACGACGATGGATATCAGAGGCCCATCGCTTCTGGTTGGGATTGGGCGATACCAGGTAGGATATATGTGGAACAGGGTGCGAGTAGGAATGCAAATGAGCGGAGTAGATGAGGCCCTTGCCCGTAATTTATATTATATCGGAAAATCTACTGTTATCGATGTGGCCAATATCCGTTTCACCGATAATCATTTCGCAATTAATATGAATGCCTGGTCGGAGAGTGGCATCACAGGAGCTTATGCCATTAAGGATGATGAAAATGAAATGTTACGTGCGGGCTTAACTGTGAAATCATTAAATGGGCTGGGCGCGATGTATATTAAAAACGGGGGTACCACCTTTAAGTTCTACAGGCAGCCGGGAAGCACCAAAACAGATAGCGTGCTTTATGCGCAGTACGACCTGGAGCTGGGTTTTACCAATGAGTTCAGCTATGATAATAATCCATCTTCCAACCTTGATACATTTACCTCGGCGCATAATAATTTTGACGCACAGCTATTACAAAACAATATCATCAGGAAACAAAAAAGACTGGGAAAAGGAACTTCATTCGACCTGGGTTTTGTGTATGAAAAAAGGGAAGGAAAAAAATCAAGATATAAATACCGCGCCGCAGTATCGCTTGTAGATATCGGAAAAATAAAATATAATAATACCCAGTTCTCTTATGTCACGAAATACAAAGGAGAGAATGAAGTAACCATTAACGAGGGTTTGAAAGGATATAATTCGCGACAGTACGATACGGCAGTAGCCAGGCGTTTTAGCGCTCCTTCGGGGAGCTTCCAGGCTTTCAGCATGGCCTTACCCACAACCATGAATGTTAGCTTCGATTACCGGATCATCAATCATGTATTTGTTAATGGCACCTGGATTCAAAGCTTGAAAAGCAGGTACACCCAGGGCATCAGGGCATTTTCTTCCCTTAGTGTAACGCCGCGTTATGAATCACGATGGTTCAGCGCCTCTCTCCCTATCGTTTTAAATGATGATTATAGAAATCTTAATTTAGGAATCTGCCTTTCCATTCTTAATTGTATCTATATAGGTAGTGATAATATTGGTGGTGCCTTTGGCATTGGTAAAATTTCAGGCACCGATTTGTATGGAGGCGCTGCAATAAATATATATAAGCATAAGAAGAAAAAGAAAGAGCCGAAAGAAGAAACGGAGAAAGTGGAGAAGCCAAAGAAGATAGTGGATACGGATAAAGATGGTGTAAACGATGATAAAGATGAATGCCCTAATGAACCCGGGCCGGTGAGCCTCAACGGATGCCCCGACCGAGACGGGGATGGTGTAGCTGATAAAGACGATGCCTGCCCTGATACTCCGGGAAAAATAAAAGGATGTCCTGATACTGATGGTGATGGTGTGGCGGATAAGGAAGACCGTTGCCCGACAATCGCAGGAACGATGGCCACCAAAGGTTGTCCGGATAAGGATGGTGATGGTATTGCAGATCTTGATGATTTATGTCCGGAGATTAAAGGAACAGCAGCATTGAAAGGATGCCCTGATACGGATGGTGATGGCGTGGCTGATAAGGATGATGCCTGTCCAACGATTGCAGGAACCTTAAACGGATGTCCGGATAAGGACCGCGATGGTGTTGCAGATAAAGATGATAAATGTCCGGATATCCCCGGAACCGTGGCCATGAAAGGTTGTCCGGATACTGATGGCGATGGGGTGAATGATGCTGACGACCAATGTCCGCTGGTGGCTGGTATTGCAGCCAATTTCGGCTGTCCTGCCAAAGAAAAAGATGTAGTGAAAGTGGAGAAAATTGATCTCAATGCAGAAGATAAAAAAACCCTGGAGAAAGCGTTTAAAAACCTCGAATTCGCCAACGGCAAAAGTGATATCAAAGAAGAGAGCAAAGTAGACCTGGATAAAATCATTGAGATCATGAAACGTAATCCAAGCTATAGATTGCTTATTGTAGGACATACAGACAATAGCGGTAGCGCGGCTTTCAATAAAGCATTAAGCCTTAACCGGGCCAATGCCGTGAAAACGTATATGGTGGGAAAAGCCATTGCCCCTACCCGCTTTATCACTAAAGGCTATGGCCCCGACCGTCCGATTGCTGATAATACGAGCCCTGAAGGCAAACAGCGTAACCGGAGGGTGGAGATGACGATTGTGAAGTAGTAGTATTTAGTAATTAGTAGATAGTATTTAGTAGATAGTATTTAGTATTTAGTATTTAGTAAATACAAAATTCAGGATCATCTTGAAATTTTTTGAGTATTTCTGAATTTGTTGCTTGGTGCAATTTGATATCTGAGTACTGCACTATCACCGAATCATGTAACTTTATAAAAAATTTGTGTAATAAATTCCAACGGGATTTCGAGTAAATTTGCAAAATAATTTACAGGAACTAAGCATAATTGCATTGTGAACACAGGTATCAAGAAAAAAATATTCTCCAAAGGGATTGACCAATACTTCAGCGATGTTTATAAAGCGTTTCAATTCGTCATTCGTTTTTTTAAACAGGTTGTAAGGGCTCCGTTTCATATACGTGAAATTATTACCCATTGTTTTGAAATCGGACTTAAATCCTTGGCCTTAATCACTTTAACAGGTTTTATTATTGGCATGGTTTTCACCAAACAGTCAAGGCCTGCTTTAGAAGAATTTGGCGCCACTTCATGGCTTCCGTCATTAATAGGCATAGCCATTGTAAGAGCCCTCGGATCGCTGGTTACAGCACTTATTTGCGCTGGCAAGGTAGGTTCCGGTATTGGTGCAGAACTAGGCTCCATGAAAGTAACGGAACAGATTGAAGCCATGGAAGTATCGGCTATTAATCCTTTCAAGTACCTTGTGGTAACCCGAGTACTGGCCACCACGATTACGGTTCCGATTTTAGCACTATACTGTAGCTTTGTAGCCTTACTTGGATCCTATGTCAATGTTCATTCAAATGAGGCCACAAGTTTTATTACATTCATACAAAATGGATTTTCTACCATCAGCTTCCTTGATATTTTCACTTCATTAATCAAATCCATCTTCTTTGGTTTCACCATTGGAATGATTGGATGTTATAAAGGATTTAATGCATCACAGGGTACCCGCGGTGTGGGAAAGGCTGCCAATGAAGCGGTAATTCTATCTATGTTCCTTATCTTTATTGAGGAGGTTGTTATTGTGCAGATATCAAACTGGATCCGTTATTTTTAATCTTATGGAAACAGAAAAAAAACAACATCAGATCAATGAAAACGAATCCGTTATATCTATCCGCGGGCTCTACAAATCATTCGGGGATTTAGACGTACTCAAAGGCGTGGACCTGGATGTTTTTAAAGGAGAAAATGTTGCCGTATTAGGAAAATCAGGAACAGGCAAATCGGTGCTCATTAAAATAATTGTAGGCTTACTTATGCCCGACCGCGGAGATGTGATTGTTCTGGGCAAAACCGTGGATAAATTAAACCCGAAAGAGCTGGATGCGCTGCGTCTTCGTATCGGCTTCTCTTTTCAGAGCAGCGCTTTATATGATAGCATGAGCATCCGCCAGAATTTGGAGTTTCCGTTAAAAATGAATATAAAGGGAATTAGTAAACAGGAAATTAACAAATCAGTGATAGAGGTTCTCGAAGCTGTCGGGTTAATAGAAAAAATTGACCAGATGCC
>JBBRJE010000240.1:0-5191 GCA_038219845.1 Bacteroidia bacterium | reverse complement strand
TAGCATTAGGGTTGCATATAGAT
Organism: Bacteroidia bacterium; assembly: GCA_038219845.1. Lineage (GTDB taxonomy): Bacteria > Bacteroidota > Bacteroidia > UKL13-3 > UKL13-3 > CAINMV01. The sequence continues at coordinate 5,168 of JBBRJE010000240.1, read as the reverse complement.
ATGGAATAAAATAATTGATAAATAGTTAAAGCAGTTTTATATGAAAACATCAGCAGAACCAATAGACAGCAATATTACTTCGGGAGAAAATAAATCTTTTTGGATTGCATCCACTGAGCCGATCGTTTTTGAAATGCTTCAACAAGATATTGATACCGATATTTTAATTGTTGGTGGTGGCATTGCGGGTTTAACTACAGCATACTGTTTGTTAAAAGCAGGTCGCAAAATAATATTAGTTGAAGACGGTTACATAGGCAGCGGAGAAACAGGCAGAACCACAGCACACCTTACCAATGCGCTTGACGACCGTTATTTTGAACTCGAAAAAATATTCGGACTAGAAAAAGCAACGCTTTGCGCCAACAGTCATACTGCCGCCATTCAATGGATAGCCAATACCATTAAGCAGGAAAGCATTGATTGCAATTTTAAAAGAGTTCCGGGGTATTTATTTTTAAGCGGAACTGATGAAAAAGAAACCCTCGAAAAAGAATACGCTGCAACCAAAAATGCAGGATTGCTTACCAAAATGTTGGAACAAGTTCCCGATTTAGCATCCGAAGAAAATAAATGGTGCATCGAATTTCCTGACCAAGGACAGTTTCATATAATGAAATACCTTAAAGGATTAACAGATGCTATCATTGGCATGGGAGGAAAAATATACACCGAAACAAAAGCGGAAGACATTACTAAAGAAGGGGCAAAAGCAAACGGATATGATATAAAAGCTAAACATATTGTAATTGCTACCAACACTCCCTTTAATGATTTAGTAACCATGCACACCAAGCAGTGGCCTTATCGTACCTATGTGATTGCTGCCAAAGTGCCTAAAGGAAAACTATCGTATTCACTATGGTGGGATACCGGTGACCATGATTCTAAATGGATTAGCGCTCCTTATCATTATGTGAGATTAGAAGAATACGATAGCAATTTCGACCTTCTGATTTCCGGAGGCGAAGACCACAAAGTGGGACAAGCGGACGATGAAAATATTCGCGAAGAAGACCGGTATATTAAACTGATTGATTGGACTAAAAAAAGATTTCCTTCCATGGGAGATGTTGACTATAAATGGTCAGGACAAGTGATTGAGCCGATAGATTCAATGGCATTCATCGGTAGAAATCCTGGAAACGAAAACATCTACATCATCACAGGCGATTCAGGAAATGGAATGACGCATGGCACTCTCGGAGGAATAATTTTAACAGATTTAATAACGGGTAACAAAAATCCTTATGAGGATTTATACAGTCCCTCGCGCATCACCATAAAAACTGCCGGTGATTATTTGCATGAAGCAGGTAACATGGTAGCACAACTTGCTGATTGGTTTACGGAAGGCGATGTCAAAGAAGCAGAGGAATTAAAACCGGGCGAGGGCGCAATTATTTCATCGGGATTAAAAAAGATTGCCGTCTATCGCGATGAACAAAATAAGCTACATGCCTGCACCGCAGTTTGCCCTCATTTAGGTGGTATCCTGCATTGGAATGCCGAGGAAAAATCATTTGACTGTCCGCTTCACGGTTCAAGGTTTACTACGTTAGGGAAAGTTATAAACGGACCGGCTTCAACAGACTTAAAAAGAATAGAAATTGAACAGGTTGCAGTGATTAATAACTAAGCTCAGCTAACGGACACTGCAGCAAAGGAGATTTTAAAAATGTTCGCTTAAATTTTGGGATCCTAGTATCTTAGTCAGGATCCGAGAGTGCTACAGCACTAAAGTGCTACAGTTGGGGGGTAGCCTTATTATAACTACCGGAATTTCCTGATGCACCGTAGCACCGTAGCACTTGTATTTCTCTTTCTAAGGCATGATTATTGTTAACTTTGCGATATGAAAAAAGCGATTAAGTTTTTACTCATTGGGCTAGGGGTAATTTTTTTATTCATAGGCTCAGTTTTTACCTATGTTTATTTTAATAGGGAAAAAATTTTAAAGAATATTACTGAAGAACTTAATGCAAAATATGATGCCACCTTTACTGTAAAAGATCTTCAAACCACCTTTTTCAGCGATTTCCCACATTTCTCTCTTACTCTTGTTAATACAGAGATCCGCGATTCCCGTTTTGATAATTATCACCTTCCATTACTTAAGGCCGGAAAAATATTTCTTCAATCCAACCTGCTCGAATTTTTCAGAGGAAATATCAAGGTTTCCTCTTTGAAAATTACGAAAGCAGCGGTTACGATTTTCAAAACAAAGGAAGGCTATACCAATAATATTTTCAAAATAAAAGATACTGCCTTGGTGAAGAAGGAGAGTAGCACCCTTGTAGATTTTTCGATACAAGAGCTGATGTTCGATGATGTAAAATTCCTGATGACCGATTCCATTAAAACCAATAGTTTTGATTTCACCCTGCAGGATTTTAAAAGCACCCTTACCCGCGATGGTAGCAATACCAATATCTTAGCCGATGGTGAGATCAATTTCGGTGGCCTCACATTCCGGGCATCGAAAGGGCCATTTATTAAAGGGCAGAAGCTGAAAGTGCATTGGAATCTTATTTATTATCCTGAGTCCAGAGACCTTAATATTGAGCCTGATTCATGGCTGGAGAACGACCATAGCCTGTTTAACCTAAGTGGCTTTCTGGCTTTAGGCGCACATCCGCTGCTTGAATTGCAAATAAAAAATAAATCACTATCGTATAAAAATGCCACCAATCTGGTGAATAAAAATATCAGCAATCAATTGAGCAGGTATGAATTTGATGGGACCATGGATACCGAAGTATTGCTCAGGGCCCGCATAGATACTGCCGGAGAGGAGCCATTGGTAAATATAAAAGCCAAAGCTGCGGGAATCACGATTCACTGGAAAGATATTGAAGCCACCGGAGTAAGCTTCAATGCGTTGTTCAATAATCATTTTGATACCACCTGTTCCGCCGGTGATTTTAATACCCGTATTAATTTTATTGATTTTAACGCTTTGATTGAAGGAATCCCGGTTAAAGGAAATTTTTATGCTCACGATTTAAAGAATACCCGATTGAATGCCGATTTCGTTTCCAGCTTCAAGCTCTCCGATGCGCAGCATTTGGTAAACCCTGGTACGATGATTTTAAAAGGTGGTAACGCGTATATCGACCTGCATTATGACGGTCCGGTGAAAGACCTTGTGGATAGTAAAACCAGGAAGCTTCGTGCCATCGTGAATGGCTCAGTGAATATCACCAATGGAAGCATCAGGTATATTAAAAAGCCATACAGCTTTTCAGAAATCAATGTCAATGCCATATTTGATAGCAGTGATATCACACTCCGCTCGGTAGGGCTAATGCTCAACAGCACTAAAATTAACGCGAGAGGTTTTATCGACCACGTGATTCCTTTCCTTGTAAATCCCACACAAAAAATTATTGCAAAGCTTAATATCAGCTCACCGTATATTAATTTGGCTTCCTTTATAAAAGATAAGCCACCTGGTACTGTTAAGGCGTCAAAATCCAAAACAGAAAAAGCCAATGACGTCACCGATTCGGGCAAAGTGACCAATGCAGTGATTGATACCGGCAATATAGGAAGAACGGCCCAATCCATTAACGACTCAATCATCGCCAGCAGGGTGAAGGCAGTGAAGAATCGCAGACTGCAAAAAAATAGTCCAAATTCTACTGGGCCTGTAGATCCCGATTTTAAAGAGTCGGGCTATTCGGCACGAAAGACAATGGTAGCCTCGGTGATCGATGAGCTGATTCAAAGGATAGAGATCGACGCCATGCTCAATGCCGATAAGATGGTTTATAAAAGTTTGAGTGCCGATAAGATTATGGGTACAGTGTCGATACATAATGAAGATATTTCCGTGCGTAAATTACGTTTCAATAATTCCAACGGTGAGTTCAGCATCGATGGGGTCCTTAATAATAAAAATGAAATGAGCGCCAGCGTGAAAATCGATCACGCGGATGCGAAATTAATTTTCAAATCATTCGATAATTTTGGACAGGATCGTTTTCGTGATGATAATATAGAAGGTATACTAGGCGCCACCTTAAATTATAATTGTAACCTTAATGAACAGATGCAGGTTGTCCCAGAAAGTATGAAAGGCATACTGAGCCTGAGCTTCAAGGAAGGCAAGCTGGTGGATTGTTTCGCCCTTGGTTCCATTGGTAAGATTCTATTCAATGAAGATGACCTTAAATATTTAGAGTTTGATGAGATCAAAAGCGATATAACCCTGGATGGCTATGATCTTAATATAGGCGAGTTCGATCTCGCTTCCTCATTCATGAGCCTTATCATTAAAGGTGTATATAGCTTCAATAATACGAATACCGATTTAAGCATCCAGGTGCCTGTGGCCAATTTAAAAAGAAAGAAAGGGCAGTTTCAACTCTCGGCCGAGCAGCTCGAGAATTATGACGGCGCTAATATATTCCTTCGTGCCAGGCCGGATAAGAATAATAAGCTCTCGGTGGCCTATGACCCTTTTAAAAAGCATCGGGATAAGAAATAAAATCGGTTGATTGCAGAGCCATTAAATTATACCCATATTGAATAGTTGCATTGAATAAGAATCAAATTATTAATGTGATGCTTCAGGATTTTATAAAAATAAATAAAAATAATGGTTAGGGATTTAAAAATATGATTACATTTGTGCCGTTAGGCAGGCGCTTGTCGCAAGCTTAACACTGTTTTTTTCATAAGTTTTTATTCATTAAAGAGGGCGTTGAGTCCTCTTTTTTGTTTCTTCGCTCCGCTCAGAAGGACAAAAAGAGGCAGGCTCAGAAGGACAAAAAGAGGCAGGCTCAGAAGGACAAAAAAGAGGCAGGCTCAAAAGGACAAAAAAGAGGCAGGCTCAGAAGGACAAAAAAAGGCAGGCTCCGAAGGACAAAAAAAAGCGAGATTCGCTCAGAAGGACAAAAAAGCAACTATCGTTAAGTTAAGTGTAAAATGTCAAAATCAAAAGATAGAATAGCCTAGATTCTATTGTCCATACAATTTCGATTAGCTAAGGAATTCACCCTGAAAGGGTCAAACTAATAATAGCCCCGGGTGAAGCCCGGGATATAATGAAGACGGTTTGTACAACCCCGATAGGGGTTGAATTTATGGTCTAAAATGTTCCACTCCTGGGGGTTGTAATCCACCACCAACCTCTTTCCCGGGGTTTCACCCGGGGCTATTAT
>JBBRJE010000239.1:0-5204 GCA_038219845.1 Bacteroidia bacterium | reverse complement strand
GGCTCTATCGGAAGAAAATACTAGTCTTCGATAATTTCTAATGTTTTAACCTCGACACATCAAATTCTGAATAACTCCAATTTAATTTAGCCCTCAACATAAACGAATAGCAATATAATGTAACGAATTACAATTGCTTATTTTCGCGTAAAAATTCCACGGCTTGCGCATCGCTTTCCTTTTACCCTCTCTCACCAAAACGGCTCCGATTATTATCGCAGCGAATATCATCAGACATATAAAAAATGAATGTGAAAATGTTGAAGTCTTTTATTTTAATGCGGAAAAAGGAATCGATATCGGTGTCGCAGCAACGCAATTAAATTTTTCAGTACCCTTCAGCTTTGAGAATTTCGATCTTCTTCATACCCATATGTTCAAGCCCGATATGTATGTGATGCGGCACAAAAAGCATATCCGGTGTAAGACGGTGGCCACCATCCATAGCTTTATCAAGCATGATGTATTCAATAATTATTCTTTTCCAAAAAATTATCTTATCACCCATAGCTGGTACAAGGCGCTCAAAGGTCACGATGCACTAATATGCCTTACAGAAACCATGAGAAAATATTACCAGTCGCGTTATACCTCGCAAAATATATTTGTGGTTAACAATGGCATCGAACCCGAGAGCTACCGGGATGAAATAACGGAGGAAGAAAGGGAAGCGCTTGTCACCATAAAAAAAAATTACCGGATCATCGGTACCACCTCGCTGCTTACCAAATTGAAAGGACTTGAGATCATCATTCCCTTTTTACAGCAGCATAAAAATTATGCATGGTATGCGCCCGGCACCGGCAACCTGTCTATAATCCTGAAGAAATATGCCCTCAGCGCCGGCGTCAGCGACCGTTGTTTCTTTCCCGGTTTCAAGAAAAATATTGCAGCTTTCTATCCCTGGTATGATATATTTGCTTTCCCTTCCAGGAGCGAGGGTTTTGGACTGAGCCTGGCAGAAGCAGCCCTTTTTAAGTTACCGGTTATTTGCAGTGATATAGCAGTGTTCAGAGAATTATTTACGGAGAACGAAGTGGCGTTCTTTACATTGGATAATGTAAACTCCTTTGATGAAGGCATTAAAAAGCTCGAAGCGGAGCCCCAGAAGTATGGAACCAATGCCTATAATAAATTGATGCAAATGTATACTGCAGCCGTAATGGCTAAAAATTATCTTTCCGTCTATAAAAAAATTATTAGCTGATGCATGAGCTCCCGATCCTTGTTTCTGTGGTATCGTATGATCACCAGGATTTTATTCTTCAAAATTTAAAGGAAAATAATTATGCCCTGCCTGCGAATATCCATTTGGTGATTACCGACCTGGCCAAAGATGAGAGCTTTAAAACGACGCTTGAATCACTCCATATCCCCAACCTTATTTATCATACAAATGCCAGTTTATATGGATATGGGAAGAATAACAATATTGTATTTAACACCTATAGTAAGGATACGGATATTTTTATCGTATGCAATCCGGATGTAGAAATAGATTTTAATTCCTTTAATCATTTTATATCCACTGTTAACTGGCGTAATCATTTAATTACCTGCAAGACGGAGATCCCCGGAGGCTTGAAAAATAATAATATCCGCCGTTTTTTTAACCCCATAATATGGATCGGTTCATTCCTTAAATTACTTGATTTTAACTACTGGTATTATGGCGCCTATCTTGATGAGGAGCTTCATTTCGACTGGTGTAACGGTGCATTTATGGTGTTCGATGCTTCCGCTTACAAAAAACTAAATGGCTTTGATGAAGGTTACTTTATGTATATCGAAGATACGGACATCTGTTATCGCTGCAATAAGCTGGGCATCGAAAAAAAATATTATCCTACTTTCGTCATCAAACATTTCGGACACCGCCAGAATAAGAATATTTTCAACAAACATTTTATATGGATATTGCGCAGCATCATGCGTTATTACTGGAAAATTTATACGCACCAAATGTAAGACCTTAACCGCATGAAACTCACGATTGTAATCCCCGCCTATAACGAAGAAGAAGCCATCGCATCTACCATCGAACGCACCCTGGCGGCAGTGCCTGAAATAATTTCTCAAACATTCATCAACAAAGTAAATATCGTGGTGGTAAGCGATGGAAGCCACGACCGTACTGCTGTCATTGCTTCAGGCTATAAAGGAATACAGCTTATCGCCTATGAGAAGAACAGAGGGTATGGCGCGGCGCTGAAGCTGGGCTTTGCCCAAACAGATGATGAATTTGTAAGCTTTCTCGATGCCGATGGCACCTGTGATCCGCTCTTTTTTATACCCTTATTAAAAACCCAACAGGCTACCAATGCTGATATTGTGCTGGGATCAAGGCTGGGCGAGGGAAGTGAGATGCCAAAAATACGCCGGTTGGGGAATATTGTGTTCGCTACTTTAATAAATTTATGGGCAGGAACAAAAATAAAAGACAGCGCCTCCGGCATGCGTATCATGAAGCGCAATTCAATAGAAAGCTTATACCCATTGCCCGACGGCCTCCATTTTACACCGGCCATGAGCAGCAAGGCCTTGTTCAATAAGCGCATCATCATCGAAGAAATACCCATGCCCTATAAAGAGCGGATGGGCGAATCGAAATTAAAAGTAGTGCGTGATGGCATACGATTCCTTCGCTCTATCCTGGAAGCAGCCATAAGCTATAAGCCTAAGCGGGCTTTTAACGTGATTGCAATCCTCTTCCTTGTCACGGCATCTCTCCTGTGCATCTCACCACTGGCATTTTATATTAATAATAACAGCGTGCCTGATGATTCAATTTACAGGCTGATAACTATTGTACTACTGGGAAATGTGGGGGTGCTGCTCCTGGGGATAGGCTTCGCAGCCCAACGATTCCTTGATCTTCTGCATTATCATGAATTGGTAAATAAAGGATCATTAAATAAAATAGAGAACCTGATAATCAATCACGGCCTGCTTTCGGGATTGATAAGCCTGATTATCGCTGCCATCTTATTTTATATACCCCTGATGCAATTATTTCATACCGCACATATCCAGGTAAGCTGGACAAGAGTAATGATGGGTTCCTTCTTTTTTATGCTGGGATTCCAGCTCATCTGTTTCGGCACCCTGGGTATCATTGTGAATACCCTCCTTTTGAATATTAAAGATAAAAAGAAATAAAAATTCAATGCTGCTCCGATTCTGGCAACGTTATGGCACCGATATCTTATGGCTTGCTGCCCTGGTTTTTTGCGGACTGAAATTTACAAACCATCTTCCACAAATTATTGATTATCCTATAAGCGATGAAGGCGCATATCTGCAGGATGGTCTGGACATCCCCACCAATGGCGTAAAGCCGGTATACTGGGGCAGCCTCTATAATATCTGGTATTATCTCGGTTCGCTGATCATCCCCGATAAAATCGCATTGTATTATGCGCATTTGAAATTGATCACTATTGGCATTCCTTTCCTATTTTATATTTTATTGCGAATAATTGGACTATCTCCTTTGGTAAGTTTCATCACGGCATTTCTTTATCTTATCTCTTTTGGCAACTTATATATTTTTCATAAAGGGAATCATACTGCCTTGTTTTTAATGTTGCTGATTCTTGTTCCAGGCTATAAGCTCCATAAAGGAATTCATTTCTGGTTATTGGCTGCAATCAGCATTTTGGTAAGCGCATTCATTCGTCCTGAATTATTCATAGCATTTTGGCTGGTGATGGCCTGGTATATTTATTTATTAATAAGAAGTGCGAGTTCAAAAACAACGATAGCAATAATTACTATTCTATGCCTTGCATCAACGATTTATTTTTCGCGGCTGATGTTTGGAAATCAAAACCGGAGCTTCTATACTTTTCAGTCTAATTTCCCTGTAAACTGGGTGAAATGGAATAATATCAATCTCGATCCCGATCAAAATAATGCCATGCTTTTTAAACAAGCCTTTGGCGATGCGACTACTATTGGAGAAGCATTTAAAAATAACCCTTCGATATTTTTGAAAAATATTATTTGGAATATTGGAGGAATGGCAGAAAATTATGTCAAGCTGGGCATCACCCATTTTAATGTTTTAATACCCGCAACTACCCGGCGTTCTACATTTATTGAGAGTATGATCATTTTTATATTTCTATGCGTCTTGGCTTTAATGAAGAATAGAAAAAATAAAATGCGTTTCATAATCACTGAAAATGCCCGCTGGCTTTGGTTTGCATTCCTTCTATTGATACCCTGTACTATTGCCAATGTGCTTTTTTATCCGCGATTTAATTATATAATGCTTCCTATATTTTTAAGCTTTTTATTATTCCCATTATTATTTTTCAGGAATGCCAGTATCAATTTATCACGTTATACTGTACTCGGCATTATTCTCCTTGCATTTGCTTTTATGCCTGTCCCTTCAAGAGGAAATACCTGGTATTTCGCACCAGCCGGCAAAAACAATAACCTCGATAAAACACCGGTGAAGAATTGTGTGGAAGCAATCAATACATTGCCGTTAAAGCGTCCCGTAGTAAGTTTCCTTTCAGAAAAAGCGATTTACCAGTATACAGATAAACTGATCAATGGGGTGAACGTTTTTCATGAAGGAATTTCTATCGAAGATTTTATTCAAAAGAATAATTTGGAATTGCTTGTTGTGAGCGATCTCTTCTTATCAAATAATATAGTTAACCAGGTCAGCGGTTTCATGGAATTCCTTGCCCATCCCGAAAAATATAATTTCCGGAGGGTTAATATTAAGGATACAACAAATTATTTATTGGTGAGTAACGAGGCATTAATGGAATAGCATCGAATAGGTTTTACATTTTGGATGCTAAGTCTCATTTCCTGTCCTCCGAATTATGAAGTGGAATAGGTTTAGGAATTTCCCAACCCATCATCTACAAGTTGGCCTTTAAGTATTTTCAGACTTCCTTTATCGTGAATATTCAGCATATGAGTAAGCAAGGGATCTTACTTTAAATCTGCCTTGCTGTAATTTATTTTTTATTCGAACGCAAAGGGCTTGGCGAGGTTTTTTATTGAGAGGTCGGCTTTGCAAGCTCTTTTAAAAACTTTGGTTTGTGTGCTGGCTTGTGCGGTTTTTAAATGTGCTTGCAAAATGCATGGGCTAAATGTCTTTAATGATGTTTATAAAGTCTTCCAATTTATAAGCTCCGTCAACTGTTCGTCTTTCGTAAACCATGAAGTAACGATAA
>JBBRJE010000238.1:0-5215 GCA_038219845.1 Bacteroidia bacterium | reverse complement strand
ATCTATATTAATCATCTTATTTCGCGGGTACCAGCTTATGATCTCCCCGATGCTCCCCAATGCATGCCGTTACTCGCCCACCTGCTCCCAGTATGGGATAGAGGCGGTGAAGAAGTACGGCGCCCTCAAAGGCGGATTCATGGCCTTAAAACGCATTCTCAGATGCCATCCCTGGGGGGGACATGGGTACGACCCTGTGAAATAATTCCTTACCGGGGATTGAAGTCAGGGCCAATATATCATGGAACAAATCTAAAAAATAAAAAGACGGTTTTCACCGCCTTTTTATTGATTGATATAAAATTATCTTTTAGTATATTTCAAATTATTCCACCACAAAACGTTGGGTGGCTACTTTTTCTTCAGAAATAATTTTGATGAAATAAATACCTGCGCTTAATCCGGGCAGGCTGATATTCTGCTCCTTTTGATTGTTCAATTGAATCCGTGAAATAATGCAGCCCCTCGCATCCAAAATAATTGCTTCGCCATGCTCCGTTGATTCAGAACTTATCAGGCTAAAGCTGCCGTGGTTAGGATTAGGGAATATATTAAATTGAAATTCATTCTTTATTTCATTGATTCCAACACTTGTAATTTTTATATAGTTGGTGCGTGTTTTAGGAGGGATATTAGTAAATGTAGGATGTGTTACATTTAAAGTAACGGTATAGTATCCTAATGCCGAGAAGCTCACTTCAGGATCGGTGCTATTTTGTGTCTTGCCATTCAGGTAGCTCACCGTAGCGGGGCTAAACACCCAAGCATAGCTGCAATTCGTAGGATTGGTCGTTTGATTGCTAAAATGAAATTGGGTGGTGGTGGTTCCGAAGAGCCTGTCTGCAATAAAATCAGCGGTAGGTGCGCCCGATGAATTACTTACCACAATATACGCTACCCGTGTTTTGGTACCGGTTCCATAAAGGTTAGTTACATCAGATTTAATGGTATAGGTGCCGGGATTTAAAAATTTAATCTGTGGATTCTTGCTGGTGGCCGTAGTGGAATTCACATATTGATAATCTACATTCAGGGCACCCGGGGTAATGGTATAATTATAACCAGAAACCATGCTTAGCGAGGTGTCTTTAAGGGTTGCCACGGCGCCTGTTGCCAGGGCAGTATAGTTTGAAGTGAAATCAACTACCGGGCGCATATCAATAGCTCTTATCAGGCCATTCATGTTATCACAAACATACAAAGTAGTTTGGTCGGTTGATAACATTAGTCCCATAGGATTATCGAATAACGCGTTGATATAAACTCCATCGGTATTGCCATTCACCTGGTGCTGGCCGGCGAAAGTGAAAATATTATTACTTGATTTCTCCACCCTGCGGATGGTATAGGCATTATTGCTTGAAGTGAAAAGCAGGTTCCCCGCCTGGTCTATAGTGATGCCGTCCGGAGCTCTTACATTGGCGGCATTGATACGATGGCCGTCGCTTCCCATAAATCCAAAGGTGCCACCGGCCCATATTGTAACGGTTTGTGCGGTAAGGTCTATTTTACGAATCCTGCTATTGCCATAATCGCATACATAGAGTGCATTCTCGGAAGCGCTGAAGGCGATACCCCGCGGATTTTTGAATTTGGCCGTAGCATAATTACCATCCACCAATCCCCCGGTTGATCCACTGGCATTGCCGCATAGGGTAGTAACCACTCCGGTGGCAATTACAATTTTGCGGATATTATTATTATTATCATCTGTTACATATAAGTTGCCGGAATTGTCTTTGCAAATTCCGTAAGGGCCATCGAAGCGGGCGCTGGTACCTGTTCCATCGGTATTACCTTTGGCAGCAATACCGGTAGTTTCAGGTGCTCCGGCCAAGGTGCTTACGGTTTGGGCATTTCCTATGGTTGTAAAAGCATCCACCTTGCGGATGGCATTATTCATATAGTCGCATACATAAATATTACTGCTGCCATCAGATACAATTCCTCTTGGCGTATTAAATTTTGCAGATGAGCTTAGCGCATTCGTATAGCCATAGGCTCCGGGTGTGCCTGGCGCGAACTGAGAGCCAACCCTGGTATAAACAGTATTATTCAGGATCAGCTTTATGCAATGGTTGGCATCATCGCTCACCCATATCCTTCCGGCGGCATCATAACAGATGCTATGCGGCTGCCCCCATTTGGCGGAGGCCAGCGCCACGTTATTGCTGTTGCCGGTAGCGTTTTTATCGCCCGACCAGGTGATGGTAGTTTGAGCAAAGATTATTGAGGCAGAGACAAGGAGAAATAAAATCGGTAAAATACGTTTCATATGAATTAAAAATATTATTTTGAGTAAAATGCGAATATACTGATTTAAAAGAATGATTCTAAATTTTATATCCTAATTCTGTGAGCTTGTTTAAAATGTTGTTTTCAATACGTTCCAGGGCGTTCAAATAATCTGTTTTCACGAAGCTTTTACCGGTAATTTGTTCATATAATTCAATATATCTGTTAGTGATCGAATCCACCACTTCATCAGTAAGCTTAGGGATGAGCTGTCCTTCTAATCCCTGGAAACCGTTTTCAATTAACCATTGACGAACGAACTCTTTCGAAAGTTGCTTTTGGGCTTCGTCATTTCTCTGTCTTTCTTCGTATCCTTCAAGATAAAAATAACGCGATGAATCGGGTGTATGGATCTCATCGAGCAAGTATACCTGATCATTCTTTTTACCAAATTCATATTTTGTATCCACCAGGATCAGTCCTTTTCTATTGGCCTCTTTATTTCCATAATCGTAAAGCTGAAGTGCAATTCCCATCACCTCATCCAATTCCGGCCTGGTCATATAGCCCTGGGCTACAATTTCTTCGGGAGAGAGGTCGATATCATGTCCTGTCTCGGCTTTGGAAGAGGGTGTAATAAGCGGTTGAGGGAAGCGGTCGCTTTCTTTCATACCCTCAGGCATTACAGCGCCACAGATGAGCCGCCTCCCAGCTTGATATTCCCGCCAGGCATGTCCGCTCAAATAGCCGCGGATCACCATCTCAACTTTGAATGGCTTACAACGAAGGCCGATAGAAACATTCGGGTCGGGGGTATGAAGGAGCCAGGTGGGCACAATATGCGTGACATCCTGAAGGAATTTCGAAGCGATCTGGTTAAGCACCTGCCCTTTATAAGGGATGGCACGTGGCAATACATGATCGAAGGCGGAGATCCGGTCGCTGGTGATCACCACCAGGTGCTCCTCTCCTATCTCGTATACATCCCTTACCTTCCCTCGTATAAAATTTTTCTGATGGGGAAAGAAAAAATTCGTCGACATTAAGGCATCAGTCATAATAAATAAAATGATAAGTTTAAGTAATCCGGCTTTATTTTAAAATAAATAAGTAATGGGAGACAGATGGTTTAAGCCATATAGCATGTTACAGCTTACAATTCCTTTTCCCTGTCGACAGTAATGATATCGTAAGCTTCGATAATTTCCTTTACCAGCCTGTGGCGTACCACATCGCTTACATCAAGGTGCTGCACTTTTATACCTTTAATATCACCCAATATACGAATGGCTGTTGCCAATCCGCTCATATTCTTTTTTGGGAGATCAATCTGTGTTAAGTCGCCGGTGATAATCACTTTGGCCGTGGGTCCCATACGGGTAAGAAACATCTTGAGCTGCAGCTGGGTGGCATTCTGCGCTTCATCCAGGATAATGAAAGCATTGTCCAGCGTTCTTCCCCTCATAAAGGCCATTGGGGCCACTTCGATCGTTCGGTTTTCCAGGTAATTCTTGAGCTTGTCGGCTGCAATCATATCTTCAAGGGCATCATACAAAGGACGCAGGTAAGGATCAATTTTCTCTTTCAGATCGCCAGGCAGAAATCCCAGATTCTCCCCTGCCTCAACAGCCGGACGAGCCAGGATAATACGCTTCACCTGCTTGTTTTTTAATGCCCTTACGGCCAGCGCTACGGCTGTATACGTTTTGCCTGTCCCTGCAGGGCCAATAGCGAAAACGATATCATTCAGGGCCACATGTTCTACCAGCTTTCTTTGATTGGCCGTGCGCACTTTGATCACCTTGCCAGCTTGCCCGTGCAAAAGAATATCACCATCGGCCGGAGGCATATCCGAATCCGAACGTTCTAATATTTCATTAACCTTACTTTCATTTAATGAACCGTTATTTTGTAAAGAATTAATAAGCTGGGTGATTTTTTCATCCAGCATCTCAATTTCCTGCTCCTCCCCAAGCACCTTCAATTCATTACCACGGGCTACTATTTTTAGTTTAGGGTATTTATTTTGCAAGTGGCGCATATTGATATTGTTCGCACCAAAAAAGGCTGCCGGCTCTATTTCAGCCAGGGAAATGGTTTTCTCTATCAATGTTGAATTTTATAAATTTAAAATGATTAAATATAATTTATTTTTGCCACAAAGATAAAGTAAATATTTATTGTGATTATTAATCCCACGGTTAATTATACACTTATTTAAACAATGCACCACCATTTAACCATCACCACCTATGCCGGAAGAGAGTCAGTATACGTCTCGGCCTTCAAAGGCATTCTTTACAGCGCCTTTAAGGAAGTGATGATTACGGAAATAAATACCAATATTAAAACAAGAAATATCCAGCAAGCCGCCTTTTATCTTCAAAATACCTATACCTACTATCCAAAGGAAAGCCTTCATATCATCGATGTAGACAGCAGCTTCGTTTTGCACAAGCGTTTGCTTTATACAAAATATGAAAACCATCATTTCATCGCCCTTGATAACGGGGTGCTCTCGCTGGTGCTTCCAGGCATCAAAACCCAGGTGTTTGAAGTAGGGATGGATGAACTGGCAAGCCAGAGCCGATATCAGAAATTCGCATTCGCAGCACAACATATTCTTAATAATACGAAAACCATTGATACCTTTAAACCGGTCACACGATACAAAACCTTTTTAGAACAATTGCCTAGCATCATGGGGAACCGGATGACGGCCCATATCCAGGAAATAGATAAGTATGGCAATTGCATTACTAACCTGAGCCTCACCGAGCTGCTGCTCCATAGCAAAGGCAGAAAAATAATCATTCACCTGCCTCTCGGAGAGAAAATTGAAGGATTGAATGAAAGCTATTACGATGTGGCTGACGGCGATCCGGTATGCATTAAAAATAATATGGGTTTGCTGGAAATAGCGATTCATAATGCCAACGCAAGCAGCTTATTGGGTCTGCAGGATAAGTCGCCGATTATT
>JBBRJE010000237.1:0-5223 GCA_038219845.1 Bacteroidia bacterium | reverse complement strand
GCCGGGTTTTAAAACCCTGAATATTTCCTGTAGTCCTTTCCTCAGGTCTTCGAAATTACGAACGCCATAGCCAATAGTTATGGCATCGAAATAATTATCTCCGAAAGGTATGGCTTCACTGCTTGCTGTCTGTAATTCTATTTTTGAAGCACCGGATAAAGTTTTTATTTTTTCCCTGCCCAATTCAAGCATTTTAGCGGAGATATCAATTCCAATTATTTTTTGTGGATTTAATTCCAATGCGGCAATAGCAAAATCAGCGGTGCCAGTAGCAATATCCAATATAATGGAGGGTTTAAAGGGCTTGAGCATTCTTATTGCCTTCTTACGCCATCCTTTGTCTATGCCAAAAGTCATCATACGATTTATCAGGTCGTAATGGGTGGAGATATGATCGAACATTTGTTCTACCTGTGCTGTTTTGGTTTCTGATGAATTGGTATCGGGAAGAATTTCGTTAATCATGAAGGGGGCAAAAATACGGATAAAGTGGGCATCGAAGATAGCTTGTTAAACAAAATAAAATAGCCGATATTTGTGTTAACAAAAAAAATTGAAAGTATTTACTTTATGAAAAATAACGCATCAATATTAATTCTTCTGATAAGTTCAGTCTTAATTTCTTTCTCATGTAATAAAAAGGAAAAGAGACGCATTTTTCATTTATGGGGTAAAATAGCAAGCCAATATGATCATACCCCCATTAAAAGCGCAGCAATAACAGTTTACAGTCAGGATAAGGATAAACCAATAGAAACGAATTTAGTGGACTGGGATGCAGGTGCTAACTGGGGTTATAATCCCATTGTGGCTCGTGGTTTTTCTGATAGCAATGGAAAATTTGATATTACATATGAAGATTATGATAATACGAAACAAAGGGCCTTTTATATAGCACAAAATCAATATTTCGATGAATCTTTGGTTGATGCAGGTGGTGAAGGCGATAAAGGGGTTCTTACAATGATGCCGCTTTATTTTTATAAAGTAAGAATTAAAAATTCAACACCATTTAATATTAATGATAGTTTTCGTTTTGAAACATTTGTTGGATCTCATTACTGGCTAAAAGGCCCAAATGTTGACACGACAATTATCCTGAGTGAAATTTATGTATACAATTTATGGATTGATTGGGATATTTATAAAAATAACATGACTCCGTATCCAAAAAAAAATACGGCAACTTTTAATTGTAAACCTTTAGATACCTGTTCATTTAATTTAGATTACTAAAATCTGACGTTTATTTAAGATTAGAAGTTTTTAAAAAGGAAACTCGACTCAAAGTGAATACTTACATTTATATGCATCGAGTTCTTTTGCATGTGTTCAGGTTGACAAATTCTTTTTGATGATAGCCCTTTAGAAGTGACAAATCGGGTGCTTACTTTATTATATGATAACATTCTATGCTTAGTGGAGTGAATTGAAGGAAAATGGCTTAACTTGTATTGTTATACCGTAAGCATATATGTATTAGTCCAATTCGACTTCGTCTTCTTTGTACTAAACATATATTGCTACGGCATTTACCACTGTAACATTATAAAACACTTTGGACTGTTTTATAATGAACATTGGTATTACTTATAATTGGTTAGGCACAAAATGACTTTTTAATCCTGAGCCTAAGAGAAGGAGCCGTATTTTACAGAATAAAAATAAATTGAATCGTGATTTTTTTATTAAGAATTTATTCGTATTACCCAATGCCAATGGTACTCTCACTGGATTGGTGTTACACTTTTTGCCCTCGCCTTCCCGAATTCTAATATGGTATCAATAAAATCATAAGGCTTATAGCCATTGATTGCTGATTGATGGAAAATACAGGTGGCCGGTGTCATTCCGGGTAATGAATTGGCTTCAATGATGATGGTTTCTACAATTAATTCCGGCTTTAAATATACCCTCACAAAATTATCCACCCTGCTATACCCTTCAATCTTTAATATTCTTGCTGCTTTCTCAATATCATGACGCATACGCCTGGAAATTTCTTCCTGCAACTTCTTGTCTGATGAGAAACGTGCAGGAGTGATATTTTGCCCTTCACCGGCGAGAAATTTTTCTTCCAGGCTTAATATTCCACTTTCCGCCAGGCTTTCGCTGGTTTCAAATATTTCATAACGTATATTTTTATCTTTATCGTAATGGGTGAGCAGGCCCGTAGTTGTTTCCATGAAAATATCTGCTTCCATGGGTTGTATCATCTCCTCCAGGAGGATATAATTTTTACATGGAAATTCTTCGTTCTGCTTTAGATTTAATGCTTTGGCAAAAGCAGGAGTCAACGCCTCTGTATCCCTGAAAGCTGCTTCAGCATACTGTTGTAATTCCCCGACGTTAGTTATTTTCTTCACCCCCGTGCTGCAACCGTCATCCGCCGGCTTGGCGATGATCGGGAAACCGAGGTGCGAAATCCCATCTTGTAATGACTTGACGGGGTCAGAAATAAAATCTTCTTTGTGCAACAAATAATTCTTAGAAACCATAACGCCATTTTCACGTAATAAATTATTTGTGGTAAACTTATTAATCGTAATCTTAGATGATTCGATCCCCGATCCATTGAAAGGCAGTCCAAGCTTTTCAAGGTGCTTTTGAACTTCCCCATCTTCCCCTGGACGACCATGCAAGGCAATAAAAACCGTGTCGCAATATTTTTTCAGGTCTTCATAGGAAATGCGGAGCGGCTGACTTATCGGCGTTCCGAATTTTTTGGTAATCTCAGCGAATTCATGGATGATATTCTGCAAAGTTTTATTCTCCTCTGCATGCTTCACCTTCTCAGCAATATCATCAGCATTATCCTTAAGCATAATATTAATGGGGATGATATATAATTCATGTGCATTATCACTGCCGGTAAGAAATACAGGGAAGGGGGCATATTTTTCGCTTGAGGCCAGCTTCTCATAAATATTTCTACCACTTTCAATGCTGATATGTCTTTCGCTGCTATAACCTCCCATGATTACCGCAATTTTTATTTTCGATTTTGTAGCCTCCTCCTTTTTTTCGGTGAATCTTGTAAGACGATCGAGAAGGTATTTTGTTTTTAAATTATTGGAAAGAGAATTTAACCGGTTCTCCAGTGATTTGGAAATAATATAGGTTAAGAAAGAAGAGGGATTCAAGCCTATTTCAGCCGCCTGGTGGAAAAAGAAGCTGCTGGGCATCATTCCGGATGTAGTATTCGGATCATTTAGCAGAATCACATTGGAGGAGCTTATAAATCCGTCGATGCGGGCATAGACGTTAAATCTGAAAAAAGAATATAAATCCTCACAGGCGCGCCTGATTTTATAGATCTGATGTTCTTCAACCGGTATCGGTGTGATTTTGCGTGACAAGCCAGGTAAATATTTACTCCTGTAATCGAATAGCACTGATCCTTTTCGGATCTCTGTCGGCGGCAGGCCCAGGGGTTTGCCCTGCAGATCTTCAATTACAATACATGAAAATTCTTTCCCTTCAATAAATTCTTCTACCAGCACTTCATGCTCGGTATCAAGGGAGGAAAGGAAAGCATAGTCACCTTCATCTCTCAGCACCTTCTCAAAATACTCGTACAATTCATCCGGGTGATTGATAAGTCTTTCGTCGTCTTTTGTTTTAATCCATAGGGGCAATCCCATACCATCCCTAAAGTCTCCCAGTGCCACGATCTTTAGTAATTTATTTTCCAGGCTCAGCTGGCCCCATTGGGAATAACTTATCTTAATTTTAAAAAAAGAAGCGTTAACATATTCTTCAAATAAATGAATGTCATCATCAAGCAATACACTTACCCCGATGCTCGAACCCTGGTTGGCGCTCTTAATAACACAGGGCAAGCCTACTGTTTTTTTAATATTTTCAAAAATCGTTTCGGTGGCGTTCGATTCATTCCAGGTATTAAATAAAATAGAATAAGTTTTGGGCGTAATAAAATTAGCCTTCTCCATCCACTCCCTTTGGATCGCCTTATTCATGCCAATGGCCGCGGGCAGGATGCCTGAACCGCTATAAGGTATGTTGAAATATTCGAGAATTCCCTGAATCCGCCCATCTTCACCATTCCTTCCATGTAGCGAAAGAAATGCAAAATCTATATGCGTTCCTAATTCCTCTAATAATACAGGAATGCCAATGGCGCTTAATAATTCTAATTGCTGTTCACGCGGAATTTCTCCCAGGCTGTCGGCGTAAATTTGGAATCCATATTTTGATGGTGTCGTCCTTGAAGCTGGTGGGTAGAAATCGCGGATACTGCCTTTATAAATATTTTCCCAATGTAGTAGGCAAAGGTTACCAAAGCTATCCATGAAAATGGGGATGGCCTGGAAAATGTTTTTATCCAGGTTGTCAAATACAGTTCGCCCTCCCGCGAATGCTACTTCCCGTTCGCGTGAATTACCGCCCAGTATTATACCTATCTTTATTTTATCCGTCATTCTTTTATTCTAAGAGCAAGAGTTGCAGGGGCAAGAGGCAATAGGCAGGGCAGGAGGCAGCAAAGATCCTTCAGAAATCAGTCATTGCCTACTGCAATTACATTCACTCCCCGAATAACTCTTTTAATTTATTGGCAAGCTGGTCACCACGTAATCCGATTGCGATGATCTTTCCTTCTTTATCCAGTAAAAATGTTTGAGGAATAGAAGTCACATTATAAGATTGTGCGGCCATTGATTCCCATTTACCCAGGTCGCTAACATGCTTCCAGATCAGGTTGTCGGCTATAATGGCCTGCAGCCAGCGATCTTTATTATCATCCAGGCTCACGCCGTAAATCTCAAATCCTTTCTTATGGTATTTATTATACAATGCTACGTTGTTTGGATTTTCTTTTCGGCATGGGCCGCACCAGGATGCCCAAAAATCAATCAATACATATTTACCGCGAAAACTGCTTAACTTTAAGGGTTTATCATTGCCATCATTCAGATTTATTTCGGGGGCAGTAACGCCAATGGCAACAGTCTGCTTTTTTACAAGGAAGTCATGAAGCACCTTGGCATATTTTGAATTTGAATAGCTACTCATCCCGTTCTCGTCAATTTTTCTCAATAAATCCAGGGGCGGGGATTGCATCATGAAAAGCGCCGCAAAATAATTTGTAAAGCTCTTATTCTGGGTGACAAATTTATCGATGCTGCTCTCCTGTTCCTTGATAATTATATCATATTCCATCTTGATTGCTTTCCCCACACTGTCGGGCATATGCTTGGGATC
>JBBRJE010000236.1:0-5223 GCA_038219845.1 Bacteroidia bacterium | reverse complement strand
CATGATGGCAGATATTTGCGGTATCACGCCACTGGCAATCGTATTACGGTAAAATATATCGGCATAGCCTCCGAGTGAAACTACGCCCTCCTGGATGCGTGCACCGCCACTATCGTTAAGCCCAATGAAAGGGGCACCATTTTTCAGGGCGAGGTCCATCACCTTACAAATTTTCTCCGCATGCGTCTCGCTTAAAGAGCCACCGAAGACAGTGAAGTCCTGCGAGAATACATAAACCAGCCTTCCATTGATTTTTCCATAACCGGTGATCACACCATCACCCGGATATTGCTGGTTCTCCATCCCGAAGTCTTTGCTGCGGTGGGTTACAAAGGCACCGATCTCATTAAAGCTTCCTTCATCCATTAAGAAATGAAGGCGTTCGCGGGCTGTAAGCTTTCCTTTCTTATGCTGGTCTTCAATCCGCTTCGCGCCGCCGCCTAATAGGTTTTCCGCACGTTGTTTATATAGTTGATCAATTTTATTTTGCATGATAATATCCAGGAATAGAAAGGTGCAAATTAAAGAGATGTTTCGAGAAATGGGAAGGAAAATTAGGAAGAGGGAGAAGGCATCAGTGGTGGTGATACCCTCCAAGGAAGGTTTTGTGCCCTGAAGAGCAAGGGTAATTAACACCTTTTCAATGGCTTCCAGAAGAAATCACAAAAGACCCCTCAGGGAGAAATTGACGAAGCATTAAAAATTAGAGACGAATATTTTCAATATAAAATTAAAGTGAATCGCGATGAAACCAAAAAATAAATCCACAAAAAATAGTACGACTTTTGATGAACATCTTGATACTCGTTATGGTAAAATCGGATCCATTAAAAGGACTAAATTTGAGATTAAGGCAAAAGCATTTGCCATTGGAGAAGTAATAAAAGAAGAGAGACGTTTATGTTCCATGACACAAGAGCAATTAGCTGAAAAAACCGGGACCAAAAAGAGTTTCATTTCAAGAATTGAAAATGGACATAGTGACATTCAACTTTCAACCCTATACAAGCTTTTAGAACTTGGACTTGGGCGCAAAATTACTCTGACAATAAAGTAACCCCGGCAAATAAAACGCGCAATAACATGGGTCTTATTAAATATTAAGAAGGCCTTCTCCTCTCCCTCAACCTTAACCTTAACCTCAACCTTAACCTCAACCTCAACCTCTCCCTCAACCTCAACCTCAACCTTAACCTCAACCTTAACCTCCTCCTCAACCTCAACCTCATCCTCAATCTCAACCTCAACCTCTCCCCCTCCCTCTCCCTCAATTTCCTATTACAAATTATTTACCTATCTTCGCCCCGGGTCCGATACGACCAGCTCCTTATGAACTCCCCCAGGGTAGGAATACAGCAAGGGTAGTAGGTTGTAGCGGTGCGATATTGGACCTTTTTAATTTCATCATTTTGCATTCGCAATTCGTATTTAAGCTCTCGCATTTTTTATTTCATAAGGCATACTGGTTGTATAATCCTTTGTATTTTGCGTTTAAGCGAATGCAGGACAAGCAGGAAATGGAGCTTATGAGATCCTATATTAAAAAAGGGGATACCATTATTGATGTCGGGGCTAATATTGGCTTTTATGCAAAAATGTTCGCCGATCTCGCAGGGCCTGAAGGGAAAGTGTATGGCTACGAACCCGATCATTATAATTTCAGTCTTCTGGAGAAAACTATAAAAAATTATTCAAATATAATTCTTAAAAAAGCAGCCGTTAGCAATAAAAGCGGGCAATTAGAATTTTATATTTCGGCAGATAAGAATGTAGACCATCGTGCGTATGCTCCTGATGAATTTGCCACAAAATATATTGTCGATAGCATCAGCCTTGATGAATTCCCCGGAAAAGATGTACCTATTGATCTCCTGAAGGTTGATGTGCAGGGTTATGAAATGCAGGTATACCACGGTGCAGAAAACCTACTAAGAAATAATCCGGGCATAAAAATATTTTCCGAGTTCTGGCCTTATGGCTTACAAAAAGCCGGATCTTCAAAAGAGGAATTCTATGATTTCTTCACTGATAAAGGTTTCTCTATTCATCTTTTAAAAGATGGCAAGCAAACGCTGATCACTCTCGAATCCCTGAAGAGTTTTCCAATTCTTGACGAAGAATATTTTAATGTGTTAATTTATAAAGGGTAGGGGCGGGAAGTTCCATGCCTTCTCATACGATTCGGGATTAGGTTCATAATAGTGCCAAAAATTATGCGTACAGGCTCTATGCTTTCACAATTGATAAATTTTGGAAATCAAAAACTTAAAAGAAAAGATTATAGAAAGGGAGAATGATAAATCAGCCCACTGTTTCAAGCTGCATATTGGTCTTTTTATTCAATCATTATCTTACTTACCCGATCCCCCAGTCTTATAAAATAAAGGCCTTTTGGAAACTGGGAGATATCAATAGTTTTTTGGGTGTTGGTTGGCAACCATTGACTTAAATAAACCACTTTAGATGTTATGTTGTAAATGGTAAATTCTTCTTGCTTGTTTGAAATATATGTGATATTTATAAAATCGCTGGCGGGATTGGGGAATATATTAATACTTTGGGAACAGGGCTTTGTATTATTTATTCCGTTCGCTTTTATCGTGTAATATTCATGTGCGCTATCAGAACTATTCCATGTATTGACAACCCATTCCTGTCCTAAAACAGCAATGAGGTTATGATATGCATCGAAGGTATTTATTTCTTTCCTAGTAATTTCCCAGGACAAAAGGTTGATATTCCAACTCCCACCCGTCATTTCTACATTATTGTTCTGCCCATCGAAAGTATAGAGTCTTTGATAGTTATTAACCCATGCCGAAGTGTTGCTATTCCAGACCTGATCTGTTTGTTTTATAATATTTCTGTTAGCATCGTAATCATAAATTGTCTGGTTTGCATTTACCCATACTGAGGCAATGTCATTCCAATTTTGTTCCTGTTTCTTCACCATGTTTTGGTTCGCATCATAAGTAGTAATCCTGTGAAAAGAATTATGCCAACTCCCCGCATTCCAAAACAAGTTTACCTGATCTATTCTATTATTATTTGCATCGTACGTATACGCAATTTTTGAAGCATTTTTCCAGTTTGAACCTGGGATATCCCAAACCTGATCAATACTATTTAAATTATTATTATTTATATCGTAAGTATGCGTTGATTGCGAATGATTTTCCCAGGCCAAATTAGTTGTATTCCATATTTGGTCTATTTCCTTTATAATATTCTTTTTGACATCATACGTCGAACTCGTTAGATTAGAATTTTCCCATGCATGGCTAACGGAATTCCATATTTGAGATATTTCATTTATTTGATTATTATTCGCATCATAAGTATCCATGTATTTAAATTCTGGATCCCAGACCGATGAAATAGTATCCCAGAAATTTAATTCGGTATTGGTGATATTATTTTTCAAATCCCACAAATAGGTGAATTTAAATGTTTTGACAAACGTGTGCTTATTTATATCCCAGAACCACCCATATGTGCTATCCAACTGACTCACCAGGGCTTCGGGGTTCAATGAATTGTTCTGACCTTTTTTAAATGTAGAGTTAAACTTCTTTAGGATGAGTTCTACATTATTATTGCTATTCGAAGATGAGGCCTTTTGGGCCGTAAGGTTATAGCTGAAAGAAAAAAATGCTATAATAAAGGGTAGGGTGATGTGTTTCATTAGTGGATTAAATTATAACAAATGTAAATAATTATTATAACAAATTAATTATTTAATACAAAAAAAGGTGTAATGTTTTCCAAAAATCTAAAAAAATCCTATTCCTTCCTTATTCAAAAGCAAACCAAAAATATTGCGTTCCTAAACGTCGAAGCCTATGGCACAGTTGGCTTTCCAGCTATGACGGAAAAGGCTGTCAACGCGCTTTTATTCGAAATTACGAACGGACGGCTGCGGCTCAATCCAATTTTATTTGCGTAATTGCGTATAAAACTCTAAGATATTATCGGCAACCATTGAGGATACTGCTAAATTGAAACTTTTGAGCTATGTATGACCATTTGAAAGAACATATAAATAAATTCACCTCAATCTCTAATTTCGACTTTGAGATAGTACGAAAGTTTTTTAGTCCACGACTACTAAAAAAGAAGGAATACTTTTTTAGACAAGATAATATTTGCAGACAAATCGCTTTCGTTCATAAAGGATGCGTCAGAAATTACCATATTGACAAAAATGGCAATGAGCAGATAATCTATTTCGGGATGGAAGATTGGTGGATTGGCGACATGCAAAGTTTTTTTCTGCAGATCCCTTCCATGTTTAACATACAGGCATTAGAGGATTGCGAACTTTTAGTTAGCAGCAAGACGGAATTTGAAAATGCTTTTATTGAGGTTCCTGACTTTGAAAAATTCTACCGCCTAAAAACTCAAACGGCATACACCAAAACACAACAATCAGTAGTTGAGAAAACAGAGACTGCTGAAGACCGATATCTGAAAATCTTCACAACAAATCCTTCCTTATTACAACGAGTCCCTCAACATTATCTTGCCTCTTACCTTGGCATTAAGCCTCAATCGCTAAGTCGCATCCGGAAAAAGATTTTAAAGCAAAAGTAATTAGTTAACATAGGTGCACGGTTTCTTCCTTCTTCTCATTGCACATTTGCATCGTTAAATAAATCATCAAACATTTTAAAAAAAAAGCAATGCAAAAAGTAATCACACAATTTAATGTTCCGGGAATGACTGCCAAGCAGTATGACCAGGTAATGAAAGACCTTGCAGCAGCAGGACATGCAGAGGTAAAAGAAAGAATCAGCCATGTGGCCACCGAAATTCCAAACGATTGGTTGGTAATTGACATTTGGAAATCTGGCGAAGCTCTTAATGAGTTTGCCGGTATCTTAATGCCGATATTTATTAAAAATGGGGTGACGCCACCACAGCCAACAGTATTGCCTGTTTACAACAACCATGTAACCATGTAAATTTTAGATGAATAGTTCTCTATCAAATGCGATAGAGAACTATTCATAATTTTAACCTGATAAATTTCACAACAATGAATTCATTATATACTTCATCTGACTTCAAAGATATTCAACAGCGACTTGATAGCTTGAGTTCTGCTGCTCAACCCTTGTGGGGAAAAATGACAGTGAACGAAATGGTTTGTCATTTATCAGATCCGTTTAGAGATTTTCTAAAAATCAGAAACACAAAACCTGTTGTTCCTTTCTTTTTACG
>JBBRJE010000235.1:0-5250 GCA_038219845.1 Bacteroidia bacterium | reverse complement strand
AAAACAAATATTTACATAAACAAGCAACAAATTCCCCACGCTACGATGTTGGTGAAGAACACTTATTACGGGAAGATGCCGATCTATTCATTTTCTGATAGTTAAGAATACGATGGCGAATACCCCGCGAAATTATTTTACTCTTTATTGCAATTGTTTTACAAGCGAAGCAATTTTAGCTTCTGCATCTGCTTTCTTTTGCCTCTCTTTTTCCAGGAGTTCCGGTTTGGCATTGGCCACAAATCGCTGGTTGTTCAACTTAGCTTCCACACTCTTCAAAAAACCGCGCGCATATTCAATTTCTTTCCCCAATGATTCCCTGTCAATATTGGTCGCTGATTCCGGCAAAAGCAAATACCAGGTATAGGTTTTAATTTGAATTGAGGCAGCAGAAACCGGTTCCCCATCAACAGATTTTATAGTATCTATATTAGATAACTTTTTGATCAGGCTGTGGAAATTCTGAAGCTGCGAAATAGCATGTGCCGTTGAACTAAGATGTAAAGCTTCTTTAGGGGATAGTCCTTTATTATTTCGGATATTTCGCACCTGGGTGATAATATCGAATGCCATACCAGCCTGCTGTAAAAAAACCTCATCCGTTTCAGAATTCACCATCGGATAGGCGGATACCATGATACAATTAGCTACGTCACGTGGCTTCAAATGATGCCATATTTCCTCAGTAATGAAAGGCATGACGGGATGTAATAACTGCATCAGCAATTCGAAATAACCGATGGTGGAGTGATAAGTGACAGCATCAATTGAACCTCCATATTCAGGCTTGATCATCTCCAGGTACCAGGCGCAGAAATCATTCCAGATTAATTTATAAACTGCCATCAGGGCTTCGCTTATTTTATATTGGGCATACAGCTGATCTACCTCTGTGATCGTAGCTTTTAATCTTTCATGAAACCATTTTATTGCCGTAGCATTTATTTCCCCGTTCTTTTCTTCATCAATATTAAAACCTTTAACAAGGCGAAATGCATTCCAAATTTTATTGCAGAAATTACGGCCCTGCTCAATATATTTCTCATCAAACAGTATGTCATTTCCTGCCGGCGAACATACCAGCATCCCGAAACGCACTGCATCAGCTCCACTCTTTTCAATCATGTCGAGCGGATCGGGACTATTGCCCAGGCTTTTACTCATCTTGCGTCCCGCTTTATCGCGCACAATACCTGTAAAATAAACATTGGTGAAAGGCAGCTCGTGCCTGTACTCATATCCGGCGATGATCATACGCGCCACCCAAAAGAAAATAATTTCGGGTGCCGTAACAAGGTCATTGGTAGGATAAAAATAATTGATATCCTCTCCATCGGGATTTTCAAATCCATCAAAAACACTAATGGGCCATAACCAGGACGAGAACCAGGTATCCAGCACATCATCTTCCTGTTTCAACCCTTCTAATGCTTCCATGCTGCTCCCTGGATTGCGGACCAGGAAGAGCGCAGCTGCCTCTTCCTTAGTTTTTGCCACTACACATTCACCTTTCTCATTATACCAGGCAGGTATCCGGTGCCCCCACCACAGCTGCCTGCTGATACACCAATCTTTCACATTCTCCATCCAGTGCTTGTAGGTATTCACAAATTTTTCCGGATGGAATTTTATATTTCCGTTCAATACATTCTCCAATGCGGGCCGGCTTAAGTCGTCCATTTTCAAAAACCATTGCATGCTCAGTCGAGGCTCCACCACAGCACCTGTACGCTCGCTTGTACCAATATTATTTTTAATCTCTTCCACTTTCTCTATCAAGCCTTCCAACTCCAGTTGTGCCACGGCTGCTTTGCGGGCCTGAAAACGGTCCATGCCTATAAATACTTGCGCCGCTTCAGAGATCGTTCCATCTTCATTAAGAACATCAATCACCGGCAATCCATGTTTCTGTCCTATGGCATAATCATTTTTATCATGGGCTGGAGTAACTTTTAAGGCTCCGGTTCCAAAGCCAATTTCAATATATTCATCCGTGATGATGGGAACCTCGCGGTTCACCAAGGGCACAATACAATTTTTCCCCAGCAAATGCTTATATCGCTCATCATTAGGATTCACACAAACGGCTACATCCCCCATAATGGTTTCCGGCCTAACTGTAGCTACTGTGATATAACCCTCCTGATCCACCAGCTTATATTTCACATAATAAAAACGGGCGTTGTTCTCCTTCTGTATTACCTCATCGTCGCTCAAAGCAGTCTTGCCCTGCGGATCCCAGTTGACCATGCGTATGCCACGATAAATTTTGCCCTTATTATACAAATCAATAAATACATCTATCACCGCTTCACTTAATGAGGGTTCCATGGTGAACCGTGTTCGGTCCCAGTCACAGCTTGCACCGAGCTTCTTCAATTGCTGAAGGATAATACCCCCGTATTTTTCTTTCCATTCCCAGGCATGTTCCAGAAATTTTTCACGCGATATATCTTTTTTATCTATGCCCTTCTCCTGAAGCATGGCCACTACTTTGGCTTCCGTGGCGATGCTCGCATGATCGGTGCCTGGCACCCATACTGCCTCCTTACCTTGCATCCTGGCCCTTCGCACCATTATATCCTGGATGGTATTGTTTAACATATGCCCCATATGCAATACCCCTGTAACATTTGGGGGTGGAATGACGATGCAATAAGGTTCTTTTCCAAGACGTTTCCCACGCACTGCATCTCCTTTGAAAAAACCATGTTCCATCCAATAGTCATACCATTTCTGCTCTACCTCGGTGGGGTCATATTTTGATGAAATTTCCATATTAAATTAGATATACTATACAATAATCAGCTTCGTATTCTGATGCTACGAAAATACAAAACGCAAAACAATGCCGGAAATCTGGTAATGGTAATTTCGAAAGAATTTTAAACTCGCTTCTGTGCTTAATTATGATCGCTCGACGCGCTTTAATAGCGCTTCTATAGAATAAGTTTACGGCTGACAAGACCCTCTTTCGTTTCAATGTTCAGGATATAAAGACCGTGTGGGAAAATATTAAATTCTACTTCCTCCGCATTGAGCGCCGATTGTAATAATTGTCCGTTCACATTGTAAATTTTTATCCGCATCACTTCCATGCCCGCCGGTAAGCTCAATTTATTTTGAATGATATTTATTTTCACTTCATTACCTGATTGTATTCCGGTATGAAACTGGGAGGGTGTAAACCGGTAAATTGTACCATTAACCGGGGTTCCTGTAAGTGTTTTCTGTGCCGAAAAGTTGTTCGTGCGTACAGTTGGATTGGAAGGGTCGCCTTCCAATGCTATAAAATTAGAAGACACGCCCAAAGGATCGGCAATATCAACATAGGCGCCATTTTCGCCAGCATAAGATGAATGCTTTACACTATTTGGTCCATACCTGAACTCCAGAATAGATGATGTTTCGTAAATCCAAACCTGGAAATTCATTGAATCGCTGAAGGCTGGTGCATCACTGTCGAAGCCTACATTCATATATTGTATTTTAAGAATTCGTGAAGGACTTGCGCCTTCTACTTTGAAGGAGATCGGAGATTTATTATTCCCACGGCTGTTCAAATCAACGCGAAAGACCTCGATAAAACCATTATTAATATTATTAAAATAAATATTACCGAAATCATCCACCTGCACGGAATCGGCAAGACCCGCCAAAATATTAGAGCTGAAAAACCGGAAATAGAATGGGTTTTTCAGGCTTACAAGCGTATCATTCCAATTGCCGTTGAGCACCACCGTGGCACCGGTTAAATTTGAATAGGCTCCTGTAGTTTTTGAAAACTGGTAATACTGTGCATCAGAGGCCAGGCTTAAAAAAGCCAGGAAAAAGAAAATATAATTTTTCATACTTCGGATACAAATTAAATGAAAAAAAACCACGCGGCTTGAGAAAAAATTATAATACCGGAATCAATGTAGTTAAGTTAAGATTAGGACCGCTACGCGGTTGGTTTTAACACAGTAGACACGGAGATTAAATACATCCCGCCACTTTGGGCGGGATGTATTTAATCTCTGTGTTCTCCGTGTTAAAATGGATTTCTTTCCGCGAAGCGGAAACCTGAACCGATTTTACAAAAGTAAATACTTAACTAAACAACATTGAATTATAAAACAATCTTGCTACTTATCAATCCTGTAGTGGTTGCAACCTTCACCAGGTAAAAACCATGTGGAAGCCCTGAAAGATCTATCTGTTCTGCATTTGTGACTGATTGCAAAATTTGGCCCGAGGCATTGCAGAGCGTTACAGTAATGACCTCAAGGGAGGAATGCAATAAAATTTTATTCCTGCTTACATCTAATTTTACTGTTAAATTATTAATTCCAACTCCTGTATTTGGCGTGAATTTATATATGGTGCCATTCACGGGCATGCCATTAAGCGGAGCCATATTTATAAGGTCGGTTTTGTTAACCGTCGGATTCGCCGGGTCCCCTTCAATGCTTATAATTTTTGTGGTGATAATATCCGTCATGTCCACATAGGCTCCACCGTCTGCCCAGGTGCTGGCTTTCACTTTTCCCGGACCATAACGGAATTCAATAATATTTGAGGTCTCATACATCCAGCATTGCACATTTGCAGAGTCGGTAAGGCTGGGGAGATTGCCATCAAAACCGACATTCATATATTCCAGCTTAAAAATTCTGTTCGGAGTGACTCCTTCCACTTTATAGCTGACAATCGACTTGCCTGTACCACGGCTATTCAAATCTTCAAAAAAGAAGCTGATATCGTCATTATAATTATTATCCAGACTAATGCTACCAAAGTCATCAACATAAATGGAATCTGGAAGTGAATTCCCCCAAAATTTGAATGGAAATGGAAATTTGATTCCAGCGCTGATAGCGGTCCAATTGTTATTGGCAACTATCGTGGTACCTGCGAGGTTGACATAGGTACCTGTGCTTTTGGTGAATGAATAATTCTGTGCTTTTAATATAAAAGCTGAAGCAATAAAGAATAATAAGAATACGTTTTTCATAATAAAAATAATAATGGTGAAAATGCAAATTAACAAAAAAGCGTTTACAAATGGTAATAATGATTTACAATGTTATTTTTGCGATTCTATTATGGCAAAAGAAAAAAATGTATTTGAGAACGTGGTATCACATTGTAAGGAATATGGCTTCGTGTTTCCTTCTTCAGAAATTTATGACGGCCTGGGTGCAGTTTATGATTATGGGAATTATGGCAGCGAGCTCAAAAAAAATATAAAAGAATACTGGTGGCGCA
>JBBRJE010000234.1:0-5280 GCA_038219845.1 Bacteroidia bacterium | reverse complement strand
TGAAAAAAGCATTTGTTCCCGGCTGATATACAATGGGGAATAGCTGATAAACCACCAGGTAAAAAGCGCAGACAATCCGAAATAAACAACAAAGAGAAGCTGGTTTGTTAATTGGCTTTTCAAATACTTTCCGGTGATTTTATGATTTCATTTCTCGTTTCGCCTGCCTTGCAATAAAATGTTTTTTTTGTTCGCGATATATTTAGTCATAATGATATGTACCAAAACCGATATTCATCTGCAGCCCAAAATTTCCACCTTTCAACTCAGTGGAGCTACCGGAATAATAATTATTTACCGCTTTAGCAATAGATAAAATATTTGCCTGGCT
The DNA here is from genome assembly GCA_038219845.1 of Bacteroidia bacterium. Taxonomy (GTDB): domain Bacteria; phylum Bacteroidota; class Bacteroidia; order UKL13-3; family UKL13-3; genus CAINMV01. The sequence goes on along the minus strand of JBBRJE010000234.1, from coordinate 4,949 downwards.
CCGTACAAATTGATAATAAGGTCTGAGTCCCAAAAAGACGCCTTTCACAATTTTAATTTTAAGGTCATAACATAAAGTAAGTCCGAGTGAATTGTTTATCCCTACCTCAGTATATGCTTCTTTTTCTATTGTACCTGCATCCCCGGCACGGGTGCGCTGTTTAATCTTTCCAAAATCCACGCTCAGCCCAGGGCCCTTGAAAGTATGGTGCTTAAAATTTACAAAATACATGCACAAGCTGATGGTATTATAAGTGAACCGCACATCACGCCTTTGCAGGCTGCCACCCAAGGGCGGGATGCCTGACGCGGTATGCATAGAATATTTATTGGTATACATAAAATCAAGGAAAAGTCCTTCGCTGCCCCAGCCCCAGGAGCCGGTGAATCCCTGGATATAATCCTGCGGGTTCATTTTCTGGCTTACAAACGAATGGCTGTTATTATAATCGCTAACAAATGTATTCACAACATTTTGGCTGTTCGACAAGCCCCCGTTATATCCGAAGGTAAGGAAGGTATAATACTGGGCATTTCCTGTCTGTACCATTAGCATGGCGGTGAAAAGGAGTAAGGTTTGTTTCATGGCGTTTGGGTATTTGGTGTCTGGTTTAGTATTTGGTATTTAGATATTAATTCTCGGATAAATAGTTAAAGATAAATCCAAGACTCCTATCCACAGTCTATCTCTAAAGATGGATACACTCGCCATAAGCCTGGGCTACAGCTTCCATTATGGCTTCGCTCATGGTGGGATGGGGATGAACGCTTTTGATGATTTCATGCCCGGTTGTTTCCAGGTTCCGTGCCACTACAACTTCAGCAATCATATCTGTTACTCCAGCACCAATAAAATGTGCGCCAAGCCATTCGCCGTACTTTGCATCGAATATCACCTTCACCATTCCATCTTTCGCACCGGAGGCCGAGGCTTTACCGGAAGCAGAGAATGGGAATTTACCCACTTTAATATCATAGCCTTTTTCTTTGGCTGCTTTTTCGGTGAGACCCACGGAGGCTATTTCGGGCCATGTATAGGTGCAGCCTGGAAGATTCCCGTAATTTAACGGATGAGGTTTCAAGCCTGCAATTTGCTCCACACAAATAATACCTTCAGCACTGGCTACATGGGCCAGCGCAGGGCCACTGGTGATATCCCCAATGGCATAAACGCCCGGTACATTGGTGCGATAAAACTCATCAACCAATACTTTTCCCTTATCAACGGCTACCTTATTTTCTTCTAATCCTAAATTCTCTAAATTGGTGCTGATGCCCACTGCGGAAAGAACAATATCGCAATCGAGAATCTCATTTCCTTTGGCCGTCTTTATATTTACTTTACAGCCTTCACCCGTGGTATCCACACTTTCAACAGAGGAGGAAGTCATCACAGTGATGCCGCTTTTCTTAACGATGCGCTCCATCATTTTTGAGATTTCCTCATCTTCAACAGGTAAAATATTAGGTAGAAATTCAACTACGGTGACTTTTGTTCCCATCGAATTATAAAAGTAAGCGAACTCCATGCCTATCGCCCCGCTTCCCATGATCACCATGCTTTTTGGCTGTGTTTCCAATACCATTGCTTTACGATAGCCGATGATTTTTTTATCGTCAATTTTAATATTTGGCAATTCCCTGCTTCGGGCTCCGGTGGCTAAAATGATATGCTTTGCAGTATGTGTTTCTTTTGTCCCGTCATCTTTGGTCACCTCAATTTTCCCGCTGCCGGAAAGCTTTCCAAATCCCTGGATTACTTCAATCTTATTTTTTTTCATTAAAAAAGAAATACCCTTGCTCATTCCATTCGCTACATCACGGCTACGTTTTATTATTGCTCCAAAATCCTGGTTGTATTCTTTTACGGTAATACCGTAGTCAGAAGCATGTTTTATATAATCAAAAACCTGTGCCGATTTCAGTAATGCTTTCGTAGGTATGCAGCCCCAGTTAAGACAAATGCCTCCCATCTCCGCTTTTTCCACGATGCCCACTTTAAGGCCCAGTTGGGAAGCACGGATCGCTGCCACATAACCACCAGGACCGCTTCCAATTACAATTATATCTAAATTCATGATTAAGGTTTTAAGATTTAGGGCAAAAGTAAGTAATTAAGTTATTTTTAAGCAAGGTATCTGTCCTGAATAAATATTTTGATAAATTCAAATTAATAAGATTAACTTTGTAGGATAACATCAAACGCTTTCCATCATGAAAAAATTTTACTTCTGCATTCTGAGTATTATACTCATCCTTTATAGCTTCGATTCAAAGGCTCAGGGATGCCTTGGAAATATGGTAACCAATCCACGGTTCAGCACCGGCATCAATAACGGATGGACAGTATTTGCTCCGGCTACCTCATGGGTTACCAGCGGCAGCATGGGTTGTTTAGATACCTTTGTATTAATAGGCTCGGGATCCCCAACCGGTGGTGGAATTCAGCAAAATGTAAATTTTAACGCCTCACAATGCTATAGCCTTTGCATGTGCCTGGGGCCACAGTCATCCAACCAATTTAGCAGGGTCCGGATTTTCGCCGCCACCAGCAGCGCCGGGGTTACCTACGCCTCACTCAAAACGAATACTTATCCTGCCGGCACAGCCCAGCTGATAGACTCGATCGACATTAACGGCACCTCGTCGCCGGCAGTGTATTGCAAAAATAATTGGGTGGCTTCACTAAATTATTCACGACTTATTATTATCAATACGCCCCAGCCTTCCGTTGGTGGTGCTGAAGTTCTGGTAGATAATATTTGCCTGAAAAGCTGTCTCACCTTATGCGACAGCCTGGTGGCAGGCTTTAATGTTACCGTGAATGCGCTCACCGCCACATTTACAAATACAAGCACCTTCACCGGTGGCTCAATCTCTTCTTATAGCTGGGATTTTGGCGATGCCAGCACCTCATCAGCAATGAATCCGCCACCACATACCTATGGTGTTTCAACCGGTGCCACTTTCACAGTATGCCTCATCGTTACCGGAACAATACAGGGTCAAACATGCAAGGATACCATTTGTAAAACAATAAGCGTGAAGCCCAATAGCGGAATGACGATGAATAACCCTTCTGATTTAAGGATTAATAATTCAAGTTGGAAATTGGCGGTGAGCTTCAATAATGAGAATTTTAATTTTGAGCTTCTTGATATCTCAGGCAAGATATTGAAAGAATATCGTGAAGTGAGAGAAGTGAATATCAATAAGCCCGATTTTGATCATGGAATTTATATTATCCGTATTTGGAAAGATGGTGGCTTATACGCCCAAAGAGTGGTGTTTTAACAAAGGTTGAGATCGGGAGTTGACAAGATAGGGTTACCGGAATTCTTATTTCTTTTTGAAATTATCTGCAAAGACAAGCGCGGGGTTCTGTGCCACAAACTTAACCTCGTTATGGTGTACGATATCAATAATCTTAAAATTCATCTCCTGCTTCACTGCCGCAAGAAGGTCGAAATCATCTGAATTGGCGAAGTAGATGATCTCAATTCCAAGGTAATTATTTTGCAGTTCTGCGAAAGAAACGGAGTAATTTTTTTCAATCCTTTCATTTGTCTGAAGTTCCTTTTTAATGTCCTCAATAATGTTTTTTATCTGTTGGGCAGAGGAATCATAGGTAAGACATAAAGTAAATCTAACCCTCCTGATCTCAGCCCTGGAAAGATTATTGAGTGGGCTGTCGACCAACTTTTTATTAGGCACAGAAAGCAGTGTTTTATCCATCGTGCGGATGCGTGTGCTTCGAAAACCAACCTGCTCAACAATTCCTTTTAATTCGGGGGTTTCTACGAGATCACCTACCATAAAAGGCTTATCACTAAAGATGATAATACTTCCAATTAAATTAGCGATCGTTTCCTGTGCCGCAAGGGCAATGGCAAGGCCTCCAATTCCCAGTCCGGCAATCACGCCGGCCGCATCTTCATGAAATACTTTTTTTAATAAAATAAAGAAGCTTATTAAGATGATAATAATTTTGGTAAGGTCTTTAAGAAACAATACCATCTGCGGATCAATACGATTAAATTTACGTGTACGGATATGAAATACATAACCGATAAAATCTGCCACGCGCATCACCGTCCAGGTGAGGGTTGCGATCATATAAATTTTAAAGATGTCGATGATATAAGATCCAAACTCATACTCCCTGTTCATGAGCTTTAGCTCACTGGAAAGCTTAAGGATATTGTAGACCCCAACGATAACGATTCCCATAAAAAAAAGTTCGGCGGGCTTTCTTATTAATGCAATGAATTGTTTTGCATGCAGGTTTTTGGAATATTTCTTAAAGCCGGTATATAATATAGCGCTTAATAACTTCGCTCCATATCGCTTTAAAAGCAGGCCAAGAAGCAATAGGATAAAGGCAGATACATAAATCCACAATGGATTTTCCTGAAGGAATTGAAAAAACTTTTGTTGCATCGGAATAATTATTCGGCAAAGGTATCCCAAAATTCAATTTCAATGACATGACTTTTAGTTATTTTCGTTTGAAAAATAAAACAACTATCAAATGAACAAAACCAATATGATTATCTTAGAAATATGCTATTAATCCCTTAATATTATCAACCGGTTTTACGATAATCTTATTTTAACCTTACTTATTATGAGCTTTGCCGCATTTTTGATTCTGTTTGTAATTTAATTTCTAAGGATGTATTTTGCGACATGCAAAATATAATTCCGAAATAATTTGGATATAGCATAGACATTATTGTCTTATTTTCGTCTCTAATAAAAGGATTAAACACTGATGAGATCCCTGAAACTAATTTTGCAATTGATTGGTATATTTACTATTTCAGTAATGCTTTATGTGTAATACTCCCCAAAAATAGGGCCAGTGGTTTAGTTAAAAAAATCTTTAATTTTACTACACCAAATGACCAAACAAACACGACGTAAATTTACTCCTGAATTCAAGGCCAA
>JBBRJE010000233.1:0-5285 GCA_038219845.1 Bacteroidia bacterium | reverse complement strand
TAAGAATTCGCTGCGGTATTCCTGTTGTGTTTTCGGAAGTGTTAAACTGATCACATCTTTGCTTAGATCGTTATAATAAGAATCTTCATAACGGAACACATAACTTTTCCGGTTTTCTTCAGTAAGAATTCCTGCTAAAACACCATTGCGATATATTTCGAATTGCCTCATTTATTTCAATTTTTTCGCGTGTAGGAAAAATTACAATTTCATTTTAACTTCGAGTTTTAATTCCATACCCAATACATCAGCAAGCTTTTTCAACACCTCCAGTGAAGGATTACCTTGTCCACGCTCTAATTTATACAAAGTGTTGGTGCTCACTTTTGCAAGTTCAGCCAAATGTGGTTGAGTTATTCCGAGTAACTTTCTCCGGTTTTTAATAGCTTCTCCAATTGTGTCAACTAACATTATATTGTGATTTTTGCGTAAAATTAATATTAAATGTTCAATTTTACAAGTAATATCGCAATATAATGTGATTTTGTCATTGTTTAGAAGTTAAACCAAATAAAATTGACCTTAATCACAGTATAATGTGATTATTGGATGCCGAACTTATTTGCTTAGAAAGTGGCATTTGTGTTAAAACCGTAGTATATAAATGGTTTTGTAGGCTAAATGTAGTCTAAATAAAAATAAAATAACCATAAACCATTTATTTTAAGCAGTTTATGGTTATTTGTTGTGGAGCTGTCGGGAGTCGAACCCGAGTCCGAAATAGGAACACAAATGTTTTCTACATGCTTAGCTGTACTTGGTTGTAGGAATATGCATGGTGTGCCGCGTACCGGGCATAAACTTAGGTTTTATATAATCCACCAGCTATCAAAACCCATTTCACTGATGATACCATGCGTGGTGAACCCACTATACAAGCCCCGGCACGGTTTAGGAGCTTAGTGAGTGCGGGCGTCCTGATCTATCCAGATTAAGCAGCCAATGCGTAGTTGTTGCCAACTAAATGTTGAATGTATTGATTAAAGAGAACGCAAACAAATCTCTGCATGCTTACACTTAGGATACACTACCCGTCAAAACCGGTCAGCCCCAGGTAAAGTGCAAATTTACCGAAAAATTTAGATACATGGTAATGTAGGAGTGCTACAGTGCTAATGCTACACTGGGTGCAGCTCGGCTTGGTTGTGATGCATGGTAATGAAATTTCAGTTGGAAAGAAGGAAGGATTTCTCCTGTTCGGCTAAAAAAATAATGGGCCGTAATTCTGATAAAAGTTGAAGCAATAATCCTTTGTCAGATCTATTGGAAATAATTTCATATCTACCTCATTTCAAAATATGACTATTTCGAAATTGTCATGCAAGACCTCCAGCGACTTTATTCTTAAAACAATGTACCACTGTTGCATGGTAGTACTCTCACACTGTAACACTTTAATGTTTTAGCACTAAATCAAAGCTCCCTATTCCTAATATTCGAGAAACTTAAGAAACAAAGTCTTCTCCCGCAATGTGGCGATTTGTAAACGGTACTGGTCATCAGAGATCTTGGCGATATTGTCTTTGATCACTTTATTGAAATTCTCGTCGCTGCTTAATACGCTCAGGGTCTTTCCTTTGAAATTAAAATAATACCAAGTATCACTATTGGTCTCGAAATAAATTCCAACTATATCTCCGCTCCTTTTCTTAGTGATCTGCACTTTCCCAAACAAGCGTTTCTGGATCTCTTTCTTACCTATGGAATTGATGCCGATGCCACCGATGGCTACAAAGGCCCTGTTCTGCGCCTTCCAGGTCATCTTCAGGTCGGTGAACAGAATGGTTTTTTTGAATTCATCAAGCATCAGTATCGTCTGCTCTTTCTCCAGCTTGCTGATCACCAGGTCATAGTTCTTCTCCTCTGCAAGCTCCGCCAGCCCTACTTTCAAGGCATAACGGTCGATATTGATATTCGGTAATTCCTGGGAGGTACTGGATACCGTATCTGCCATCATTTTCAATGCCTGGGCTGGCAGCAGGAAGTCGAACAGCGCCACCACATCCAGGTTATATGAACTGTCAATAATTTTATTGGTGATGATGCCACCGGCTTTGATATTAAATTTCTCGGCATTGGCATTAAAATTTATTTTGCCTTCACCGGTGATTTTCTTCAAGGGCTCGTTGAATGTTACCATGCTTCCCTGGTATGATTTCTTACGTATCTTCTTGGCATCACCTACCCTGAATTCTCCACTCTTCTCATCATAATATATCTTACCGCTGCGGGCCAGCAGGATCATATCATCACTATACGAATGCCTCCTGCTGAAAAAGGATGTATACATCCCAGTGGAATCATTGGCTACGTTAAACCCAATGCTCAAAGGATTCTTATCGGCATCAATCGGGTCATCGATATTCAGGAGCACGGAGTCCTGGTCGATGGCATCATCGAAGCGAAACCATACGCTGGCCGGAGGCGCCTCATGCACGGGCAGCACATAGCCATTGAAGGTGAGGTCCTTCTTCACACTAATCAGCACCGCATCGCCCTTGAAGTCGAAATGCTTATTCAATACGAAAGCACTGGTATCGGTGATGACAGAGCGCGCAGTGGTTTGCTTGTCGGTGTTCACACTGATCTCAGAGAAATACATTACTTTCTTATTTTTCATCCGGTCGGTGAAATTATAAAACCCATTGCCACTCATCTTCTGGCGTCCAAGGATATTGATGGAGCAATTGTAAAGATCATGATAGCCGTTTACCGTATCCGTTTTCAGAAGGCATTTGTATAGCGTGTTCATCTGCGCATTCTGGTTGATGACCACTTTATTGCTGTCCGGAATTATTTTTGAATCGGCCACATAAATATAAGGCACTTTATTGCAATATAGAATATAGGTCTGTAAATCAAATACGGCGTTGGTAGAAATGAAATTGAGCGAATCCTGGTCGTGCTGTGTGGAGATGAATACGGCTGACTGCGGGTTCTGTGCTTTCCCCGCATTGAGAATAATCTTTTTCTCATCGATCTTCCAGGTCATATCGGTGAGCGTAGACCGGTACATATTATAGGGCAGCTCCACTTTCGATCCGATCACGTTCGACTTGAAATCGGCATAGCGCTTCTCCATATCTACAAAAGCCTTGACATTGGTGGCGTTGAAGGCATACTTGGAAGGATCCACAGTTTTTAATTTGAAGGAGGCAACATTAGAGCTGAAGGTATGATTGGCAAACTGAAATACTTTGGAAGATATATCGGCATCATCAAAGGAAATAGTTCCGGCACCTCCCATGCCCTTGGGTGTAATGATGAGGTTGCCGAGCATGGTTGCTACATTATCGTACATCAGGAACGGTTCTTTCTGCTGGTAGATATACATCGTGTCTCTATAAGCTCTCCAGTCGATATAGGCGCCGTGTGTTGTAGCTGATGGGAACAATGCCGACTTGGTGGTGATTACATCCTCAGCGATGGTGCTCATGGAGTCGAGCAGGAATAAAAATTTATTAGAGGTGAGGTGTGTGGTTAAATAATCCACTGAGCCACTCCCGAAAAATCCGGCATTGCTCAGGCTCATCTCGATATCGCCTTTACCTCTTCCCTTGTATAAGGGTAATCCGCCCGGAGGCGTATGGGTTTTAAATCCCAGGGAGTAGTCGTCCTGCAACGTGAGCTGGTATCGGAAATCAGGCACGATTCCACCGGATACAAATTGTCCTTCAAAAAATAATCCTTCCCTGGTGAAATTATCCAAGCTGTCGATGGTGAAGGGATCCACCCTGAAATAGAAACGTTCCCGCTTGTACGAACCGCCCTGGGTGGTAGGGTAATCATAAAATACATTCGATCCTTTCTCGCTTTTAAAGATGGGGTATTCAGGGTAGTTTACCCTGCTGGATTTATTATTGGGATGATCGATATATAAAGTCCCAAATATATTCTGCAATACGGTGTTGATACGCACCAGCTGCTCCCTGCCAAATTCATCTTTTTCTTTTGCTGGGAAAGAGAATTTCAGGGAGTCCACATTGCTGAGGTGCACGCTGAAATTCTGGTAATCGAAATTGAAGCCTGCGCCATAAAAATCAAAGCGGCCGGCATGCACGCGTCCCGAAAATTCCATCTCCCTGTTCTGCTTGATATTCACCGTCTGGTCCTGAAGGATAAAATAAACATTCTGCGAATCGCTCACCTGCAGGCGTGGCACCCCTTCTACCTTCATCCCAAAGTTAATGAGGTTCATCGAAGCATTCGGATGCGCCGCGATGATCGACTCCATTTTTATAATATCATAATCGGCCACCCCGTTATGGGCATTCACATAATCATACACTTTATTGTATACATGCACTTTCTTATTATCAATATCGTAATCGCAGAATCCTTTATCCGCCATCAGCAAAACGAATGGAAGCACATACTCTTCCTTGGTGCCCATGAAATTAGCAAACTCCTCCAGTGTAAAGTCGGGTGACTTGCGGCTGCGGCAAAATTGTGCCACCTTAGTTAATGGATTATAATCGAGGGCGCCCTGCATGGCTTCATAACGCTGGTCTTTATAGAAGCTCAGGGATTCAAAGCGTGCCGACTGGTCTTTGGTGCTCACCTTGAAATTTACAATAGGCCCGTCGATCTGCCAATGTATCTCATCCACATACATCTCAATACGATGGTACGAATCATACAGAGGGCTTGATTCCACACCTTCCTGGCCACGGTACATCACCAGGATCCTTTCCTTACGGTTAAAATTCATGCGCATCTTGGGATGGAAGAGAGAATCGTTTTTCACCAGGATCTTGAATTTACTGTCTTCGGTAGAGATCTTTTCATCGGAAATAAAGAACTCCACTGCTTCCACTTTACAACGCAGGCTGTCTTTATAAAAAAAGGAGAAAGAAGCCCTGTTGGCCACAGTTCCTGTTCCAGCAATCTGCTTGCCGTACATCCCGAATCCACCTTTGTACCTTATGTTCTTACCAAAATCCTGGATGAAGATATCGTTGCTATAGGATTTGAATTTTGGATAATTCAGGTTGGTAGGCTCGCCGGTGGAGATTAATTTCTCGGTGAGCCTGCCGGCAATCCTGCTTACTTTATAATCCTTATTGGTGAGGTAGGCGCTGTCAATGGTGAATTCATACCTGTCGGTATTTATATTATAACTTTTTATATCCACCCATACCTTATCAATATCTAATCCCACCCGGGTATAAGCCATTTTCCCGCCGTCCCCAATCCATAATTTTTTATTCGGGTAATAGGATCCTGAGGTATTGAATATCGTAGTATTATTTCCATTGGCATAACATTTCAGGTCGGTGAGCTTG
>JBBRJE010000232.1:0-5299 GCA_038219845.1 Bacteroidia bacterium | reverse complement strand
TATAGCTTTTGGTGATCCTGTAAAAAACTACCGGGTTGAAAATACCTGCGGCTACAAGGCTGGAAGATGATAAATCAGGCTGGGCGATGATCATGAAACGCTGCCCGCGATGGGCTAAAGTATGCGCCATGGTAATGCCTGCCAGGCCACTCCCGACAATTAGAAAATCGGTATCCATTTTATTTCCTGAAGAATCCCATAGTGGCGCCTACCCAGTTAAAATCTTTATTATAGCGTACCCCAATCATTTTACCACGGCTCATCCTCATTAAATTAAGGGCAGGTTCGGGTCTTGATTTCGCATCATCCCAAAAATAAATCATCCGTATCTCACATTGAACATCGCCTTCCGGGGTGCTTATCACCGGTTCATATTTCACCTTACGTTGCAATATCCAGCTCTCTTTATCTTTCAATTCATCAAGGTCCTTAGTTGTAACATCTATAATTACTCCCTGGCCGCTGAATGAATAGAGGGGCTTCAATACATAATTCTCCAGGTCGCCAGGATACTCTTTTAATTTGCTTACAAATTCCGTTTCAGGAACGAAATCAAATTTCAGATAAGGCAATGTGTATTTGCTTATTCGATAGAACCAGTTGGGGTGCGTGATCCATTCGAGATCATATTCTTTGAAAATATCGAATGATGGCGTTTGGGTTTGCTGTTGCAGGTCATCGAATATCAACCGGTTAAAAATACGATGTATTGGGATCTTTTTTCCTTCCCGCGTATAGTATAATTTTTTCCCTTCGGCAACAATTTCGAAATAATCAACCACCGGGATGCCTAGGTAATCTTTCATGATCTGAAAATCGATCCTGGTCTTTTGCACCCCGGGCTTCACGTCCATCAGCACTACGTTTTCCGGATGGTGGTGGCCGAGGATAATACGTTTCAATAGGTCGATATAAGTATCATGTGAATAGCCGTTGAAATACATTGTGAAATCTTCAGGCATCTTAAAAAAACGTTCATAGGCCCTCCCTAAAAATTCCTGGAATCCAAATAAGGTAGCGAAGCCCTGCAATTCTATCAGCCGTGGTACAAGTTGCCCATCCTGATCCTTGCAGATGCCAAAATCAAAAGCCATATAATGCGGGCGGCTTTCATTTCCAGGCACAAAACATGAGGATGGAATGGCATTGCGGGATTCCTCCATAAAGCCTGGGGCAATAATTGTATCCACAATTTTATCGCTCGCATCAATCAGTTTGGCCGTTAATTCTTTATCAAAGAATACCGGGGTTTCAGCCACTCTGAATTCAAGCTGACCGGGGTATGCACTTTCAATAAAGGCGAGCAGCTCGTTATATTTTTGTTCGCTGTATCCAGCATTGAAAGCGCTGCGTATTTCAGGTATCATAAAAATTTGATTTAAAATATTGCAAATGCCATTCCCAGCAGCCATAAGCCACAACCCATGAATACCAGGCCATTGCCAGTGCTGATGATACGAAGCATTTTGGCATTTAGGATCTTTGTGATACGCGCGGCAAAATAAGATATGATTAATTCGGTGGCGAAAATAGAAAGAATGGTTGCGATATAAAATGTGAGCCGGTAAGAGGTAGTGATATAAACCAGGTTGAAGTTTGCAATGACAACCACCCAGGCAAAAAAGTTAACCGGGTTTAAAAAATTCAATGCAAAGCCCCGCATGAAATACATCACAGGGTTATGGAAAAATTTCCTTTCATTAGTTTCTCTTACATGCCTGCGAATGGTAAAAAATCCCATCAGCACCAGGATGATGCCGCCTAGCAGCTCCACCCAGAAATTAATGCTTGTCTTGTCGGCATTCTGACCGTCGATAAATAAATTGGTTCCTGAATAAGCGGCGATAAAAAGTATTATATCGGCAATGATTACCCCGGTGGCAATATAGAAAGCAGATCGGAAACCATTACTAAGGCTATTTTGAATTAAGGCGAAAAAAACTGGCCCGAGGGCAAAGCACATAGGCACGCCAACGGCAGCGCCCGAAAGGAAAGCAATTATATAATTAATCATTCTATCCTTGCGAAAATAGAAAAAGAATTGGAAAAGGCCATTATATATCTATTCAATTCTATTTTTGCATTCTAAACCCTGCTCTATTGATCATTGATTTTAACACTTCCGCCTCAGTAGTACAAGCGCTGAACCTGAATGCATTTAAAGAAAAAAATTTAACCCTGTTCATGAAACGGGATGACCTGATTCATCCCTTTATCAGTGGCAATAAATGGCGAAAGCTTAAATATATTCTTCGTGATGCGCAACAAAACCAAAAAACAGCGCTTGCCACTTTCGGCGGGGCCTATAGCAATCATTTACTGGCCGTGGCTTGTGCCGGGGCCATGTATGGCTTCAGGACTACAGGTTTTGTAAGAGGTGAGGAGCTGGAGATAAAAAACCCCGTATTGAAAATGTGCCATCTCTTTGGCATGCGTTTAATTTTCATTGCACGTGGTGATTATCGCGAGAAGGAAGTATTCTATTCGAAGTATCTTAATAATGCTGCCGACACCTATTTAATTCCTGAAGGAGGCAGTTGCCATGAAGCGATTCCGGGTGTGGCGGAAATCATTGAAGAGCTGCCTGCCCTCTACGATCATATATTTACGGCCACCGGCACCGGAGGCACGGTTGCAGGTTTAGCGCGTGGCGCTGCCGATAAGAAGCTTGCAACATTGGTGCACGGCATCGCAGTAATAAAGGGAGCTGAATACCTCAATAACGAAATATTTAAATGGATCGGTGATTTGCCATATCAGCTTCACCTAAATTTCCACCGGGGAGGGTATGCCAAAACAGATAATGAGCTGGTTGTTTTTGCCCGGAATTTTGCGCGGAATACAGGTATTGTTATCGAGCCGATTTATACTGCGAAGATGCTTTTGGCGATGGTACAGCTGGCTGAAGAAGATTATTTTAAACCGGGCAGCCGGATCCTTTGCATCCATACCGGGGGCGTATGGGGAGGTAACGGATTGTTGTTTTGATGGTTAATTTTATAAACCGGGGTATTTGTGGATAGCTTCCTGCATATGCCTCCCGCAGTAAAACTTCCCAGATTCTATTGCAAAAATAATTTAGATCCAACTTTAATATTTGCGTCTTTTAGAGAATTTAATTTCTTAAGATCTACTACCGACATTTCATATTTCCTGCTTATAGACTCCAGGGTATCACCACCTTTCACAACGTGAAAAGGAGGACGGTAAATTCTTGCCGTTTCTGTTTTCGTTACTTTTAATCTGTCTCCAGCTTTTATCTCATATGGCTTTACAAGATTATTTAAATCTGAAATCTCCTCCAGGCTTAGAGAAAAGTGTAATGCAATCTCCTTTAAGCTATCGCCTTCCTGAACCATATAATATCCTCTATCGTTCATGGTATAAGTTTTAACCGCTGCATTCTCTGATACCTCGTGATTGGTGACCTGGAGCTTTTGCCCTAATTTGATATAGCTGTCTTTTATTTTATTCCATTCTTTTAGCTCATCGGACGAAATATCATACCTTTTTGTTAAGGAATAAATGGTTTCTCCCTTTCTCACATAATGATACAGCTCGCCATTGATCACTTCATCCACACGGTCATCATTATCCAAATTAACAGGGTTGTCTTTTTTAGCAATATTTCCTGCGTACACTTCATCAGTGCGCGGAACAGGAACCATCGCTATTTCGCTATCAACCTTACTATAGTTTTCCACTTCCATATTGTATTTCGCTTCAATAATGCTGTCGCTCTGGCTTCGCTCTCCCATATGAACGCGCATATCAACGGTTTGTGTGCCATCCTTCAATATCTTCCGTTTTTTGACCTCTTTCTTATTTTTCTTATTCAGGGTAATCGTCTCGCCCTTGCTTGGCTCCTCCCCCGGGCTTAGCCCGTTACGCTCTAAAAGCAGCGACAGCTTGATACCATATTGCTGGGCTATATCGTGCATCGATTCCCCCGTTTGAATAATATGGGTATCAGAATTATTGTTTTCGTTTTTCTTAGTCTTCAGGTAAACCACCTCGCCATAGCGGAGCTCCTTTATATCCGACAGGTCATTGATCGCCAGGAGATCGGCAACCTTCATTTTATTTTCTATCGCTATTTTGGTATAGCTGTCATTTTCCTTTGCTTTGGTTGAAGCTGTCCCATTGGTTTCACCTACTTCATGCTTCTCGGTATTGTCTTTGATATTGGGAGGCACCCGGGTATAACGGTCGTACTGCTTTAAATTATATTTCTCAATTATATCCACCAGCTGCACAGCATACATGGGGTTGGTGGCATAGCCGGCCTCCTTAAGGCCGAAAGCCCAGCTTTTATAATCGGTGACCTCAAGGTCGAAAAGATATGCGTAACGGTTGGAGGATAGTAAAAAATTGGAATGGTCCTGGTATGATTCATAGCCGTCTTCATAGAAACGGAAACATTCATGGAAATCGTCATCATCTTCAAGGATCACCTTCCCGGTCCAGTTACTTTTGCATTTTATTCCGAAATGATTATGGCCTTCTGTGGCCAGTCGGCTGCTGCCGCTTTTCGATTCTAAAATACCCTGGGCTAAGGTTATGCTTGCGGGGATACGGGTGCGGAGCATTTCAAACACTGCGATATCTTTATATTGATTCACATAATCCACCACCACCTTCGTATTTACTGGAGGCTGCGCAGATATGGCTTTTAATAATGCCATAAAGAGAATGAATATAAAAAATTTTTGTTTACGCATAATAGTTATAAAAGCAAAAATACCCGAATCATAGTTTGTAATGCAAGTATAGTTTATTACTTCAACTCTGCAAAAAGTAAATTGTTAAAATTGTATCCTTTTTTTTATAATTTAAAGTGGGCTGAAGAATACCGGGACCCGCGGGCTTATTAGCGTCCACCCTATAGATCGTTTTCTGATTTTTATATTTCTAATGGTTGCTTTATCCACATTTTTATCAGGAAGTGTACAGATAAAATGAATACGGTTAATTCATCTTTCAACAACCAACCTGTGTAATAAAATAGTCCGGACTTCCCTTGAAGAAAGGATCGTACTCCATTAACCAATAATTTATTTCCGTCTATGGTTGGGAATCGCCATATGATAAAACCAACCACGACCCCAAATCAAAATATGTACATACTTAATGAAATTAATAGATAGGAGAAAATTTGTTTTTTTCATATTTAGGAGTTTAATTATTTCTTATTTCAAAGATAGTAATTAAATGGTGTTAGTTTCATTTGGAAATGCATCAAAATGCATTTTAAAAGGGTAAGATTTGGGAATGGTAATCTTTACAATTTTGAAGTCAC
>JBBRJE010000231.1:0-5300 GCA_038219845.1 Bacteroidia bacterium | reverse complement strand
TGAAACTTTTGAATTGCGATATCATCACTTCGGATATAGCTGAAGGGTTTATGGATGCTGCATTACAGCAGGATCTGAAAAACATCATGGCCACCGATATTAAAAACAGGTTCAATGCGAAGGAGCTTTTGGCTTTAACTTTGAAAACCGCGGCTTATGAAACACTTGATTTACCGCAAATCATTTACAGCCCTGCGCCAAATACTGCATACAGAAC
This sequence comes from Bacteroidia bacterium, assembly GCA_038219845.1. Lineage (GTDB taxonomy): Bacteria > Bacteroidota > Bacteroidia > UKL13-3 > UKL13-3 > CAINMV01. Next base: position 5,083 of record JBBRJE010000231.1, on the reverse strand, counting down.
CCAAAGCGATATGGTTCAGGTAAAGGTATTTCCTAATCCAGCCAATATGCTTCTTAATGTAAATTTCATGACCGCAGAAGATGGATCATGTACAATTGAAATTATGGATCTCGCAGGCAAGGTAGTATATGCTGAAGACCCGGAAATCCGTGGAGGCGTGCGCCAGCTTGACATTTCAGGTCTGGCAAGAGGAATGTACCTGCTAACAGTGAAATCGCAAAATGAGATTATTGGAACTGCTAAATTTGTAAAGGAATAATTTAAAAGAAGAATTATCAAGGGGCTATCTTTAATAAGTATAAAATGTCGTTTCGTTAAGATTAGGACCGCTACGCGGTTGGTTTAAACACAGAGGACACGGAGTTAAAAATACAGCAGAGGAAACAGAGAAATGCAGGTGTAGAAATCTATAATTGCTTTTCTCTGTGCCCTTCCAGCCCGAAGTGGCGTGATGTATTTAATCTCTGCTGTGTACTCTGTGTTAAAATGCATTTCTTTCCGCGAAGCGGAAACCTGAACTGATTTTACATTAATAAATATTTAAGTAAACGAAATTGAATTAGTATAGCCCCTTTTTATTGATAATACATTCTATTCAGATGTCATTATAGCAAGTTACAGATAAGCTTAAATTATTCTGTTTGTGTATTCTGATAATATTATTTGCATTCCCGAAATTTATTTTAGGTTTGCATTTCTGATCTCCTATTTTCAATATAATTCCGAAGCGGCCTTTTTCATTAATCAATGTTTACTTTACGGTTTGCACGCCCGGTATGTTTAATGATAAAAAAAATTGATGACCATTTTTAATCGCATCTCACCCCTTTACTGTAAAATAATTTTTATATTATTTCTTTTATTATGCCTGACACCCTGGGTAGATCCACCACTGGCACTACTTCTGGGATTCATCCTTGCACAAACAATCGGTCATCCATTCATTAAATATAATTCAAAGGCCACTTCCTGGCTTTTAAAAATCTCGGTGATTGGCTTGGGCTTTGGCATTAATTTATTCCATGCCATGCAGGCAGGCAGGGAAGGATTAATTTTTACAGCCTGCTCCATTGTGCTCACCTTATTATGTGGCTGGCTTCTTGGCATGATGCTTAAGGTAGAGGGCAAGATATCCTTCTTGCTCTCCGGCGGCACCGCTATTTGCGGTGGTAGCGCCATCGCAGCCATTGCACCCATTATCAAGGCCAGCGAAAAACAGATTAGCATAGCACTTGGCGCCATATTTATCCTTAATTCCATCGCCTTATTTCTTTTCCCTTACCTTGGACACCTGTTGAATATGAGCGAGCATCAGTTTGGCTTATGGGCTGCCATTGCTATCCATGATACCAGCTCTGTGGTTGGCGCTTCCTCCAAATATGGCCAGGAAGCTTTGCAGATAGCAACGACGGTAAAGCTGGAGCGCGCCCTCTGGATCATACCACTTTCAATAATAACAGCCCTGGCCACCAGGGGCGAGAATAATAAGGTCACAATCCCTTATTTCATCGGCTTTTTCATACTGGCAATGTGCCTGAGTTCTTATCTTCCTCAATTTGCTGAAGTATACCGTATAATCGTAATCCTCGCCAAAAAAGGATTGACCATCACCCTCTTTCTTATTGGTGCCGGCTTATCGGTTAAAAATATCCGGGCAGTAGGGCTGCGACCATTGATACAGGCAGTGATCCTCTGGGCCTTGATCAGTATCGTTTCCATGGTAAGTATTATGTATTTCAGTTGAATATTATTCCGGAAGAATTCGCTTCGTTATTTCTGTATCATTGTCGTTAAGCTAAGGTTTTAATGCAGGAACCACAACAGGATAGCCCGGTATAACCCATTCTGCATTTACCAGATCACTGCTCCCGAAGAATGGCAAGGAAAACAAATTTAAAATTAATCGGGGATGAATACATGATTCATTATTCACGTGGTATTGCAGTATCTTTGTACATTAATTGCAACGCCATGAAAACTTTTATATTTTTTATCATTTTTTATTTGCCCTTGTTACTCTTGACTCAAACACCATCCAAAGTAGCAGCCAGGGCCAATGTAAAAACATCTGATTCCGCAAAAACAGATACCGCAAAAGTCCGTGTGATACAGCTTTCCGGCGTTCTGAAATCGCACGACAGTGTACCATTGCCTTATGCCACCGTGCAGATCTCGGGAACGAAATATGGCGTGATCACCAATATTTATGGCTATTTCACCATCCCTGTAAAAGAAGGCGATTTAATTGTATTTTCATTTATCGGCTTTCGTCCCGGTGGATTCAGGGTGCCTAAAAATAATGAGAGCCTCAAGTTTTCTATCACCCAATACCTGCAGCCCGACACGCAATACCTGAACGAAGTGGTGGTCAATCCCTGGCCCTCCTCCGCGGAATTCAACTATGTGTTTGTGCATAAAGATATCGCTGATGATGATTTAGAAAGGGCTCTTAAAAATCTTGACCCAGCCTTATTACAAAATATCGCCGACAATATGGGAAGGGATGGACCGGAGAATGCAGTGGCCTTTTTCAACAGGCTTAAAGATGAGAATTCCAGGATGGGTCAACAACCGTACAATCCATTCTTCATGACCGGCCCGAATGGCCAGATCATACCCGCAGTGAACTTCACCAAATTATACAATTACCTTGAATATCTAAAAAGGGTGAAGGCCAAAGAAAAGAAAAAGTAGATTGTTGGAGTTATTTCACTTCACACGCATTGTTGCAAACACCCCGGAATATTATTTGAAATAATTATTTATTTTACCCGTTAAATCATCCGGGAAACATAATAATTAATAATGATGATCCATAAATTTCTGATTTCAACATGTATCCTTTTTTCCACCTGTGGATCACGTACTGTGTATCCCAGCATTCCCACCGACGTTTATTTCCGTAAATTAGCTGAAGCCGCACTTGAGCAAACACGTCACCAGGTGAAATACAATGGCGATTACAGGCAGATAAGCTACCCCAACGGAGATGTGCCCGACAGCCTTGGCGTTTGCACGGATGTCATCATCCGGGCATACCGCAAATTGGGAAGCGACCTGCAGCAATTGGTGCATGAAGACATGCTTCGGGCATTTGCAGTATATAATAAACGAAGGCCATCCGACAGGATCGATGCCAATATCGACCACCGACGAACGCCTAATCTGGAAACTTTTTTTACCCGTCAGAATGCCTCTTTACCTATAACGGCCAATGGCGGCGATTACCAGCCGGGTGATCTTGTTTTCTGGGATGTGGCTCAGGGACATGTAGGAATTGTAGTTAATGAAAAGGTAGGTGGCACGGGCCATAATTATATTGTCCATAATATTTGCTGTGGCCCCAGAAAGGAAGACTTTCTATTTGGAGCTAGGATTACCGGCCATTACCGCTGGAAGCCAAAACCTTAAATTATGATTTTGAAACAGGCATAAATTTCAATACCTTTGCCGAAATATTTAAGGCGGGGTAGCTCAGATGGTTAGAGCACGGGATTCATAACCCCGAGGCCGGCAGTTCGATCCTGCTCCCCGCTACCTTTGACACAAAACCCTTATTTTATAAGGGTTTTTGTTTGAAGTGCGAAAAAAGTGAGAAAATTAAAACTTCGGAACAACCGAAATTCAGGAACCTTTACATCAACTTTGGTTGCAAGCGCGACCCATCCAAAAAGGAACAGCACCAGCTTAAGGATATATCCAAACGCTGGTTTGTCTATTACGATTTTTTATTGCCTACTGGACTTTACAGCGGCTTTAAGATTTACGGCTACATTAACCGGGAACATACCGTTGCAACACGTTATGATTTAGCGGTGCAATTGCGTGATCAGTTACAGGTTTTAATCGAGGAATACGGTTTTAACCCGGTTACAAAAGCACTCACTCCAAGGAAAGTATCAGCGGTGACTGACCCCGGTGAACAGATCCGGCAATTACCTATCTGCGAAGCGATAGAATGGGCATTTGAAAAACATAGCCCTAACCTTGCACACAAAACAAGGGCAGACATTAAGAGTGTTTTAAAGTATGTATATGCAGCCATTCACGCGATAAACTATAATTCAATCACGGTTGGCGAATTCAAAAAAAGCCCACCTTCGGTTGGTGATGGAGCAGGTGCAAAAAGCACAGGGAATTAGTAATAATCGTTATAATACTTACCTTGAAAATATTCAGGGGGTATATAGGGCATTCATAAAGTACGATGTGTTTGATGTTTCGCCAATGACCGGCTTTGAAAGATTAAAAGAACCGGAGCCAGTTTCTTTCGCAACTTTGACGGTTGATGAAAAAAAGAAAGTGTATGAAAGGTTATCCAACAACTATCCTAACTTTTTGACTTTCTTTCTGATGATTTATCACACCGCCCTTCGCCCTAAGGAATTAGTATCCCTCCAAATTCATAACTACAGCGAGAAAGGGCAATGTTTCATGTTTACTCCGGATGAGACGGTAACGCTCTATGGCGAGGTACACAATAAAACAAAAACTAACTTAACCCGCTATGTACCCATTCCACCAGAGGCTTTGGAATTAATGAAGGCAATGAATTTAAGCCAGTACCCGAAAGAGTATTATGTTTTTTCGGAAGGTTTTAAACCAGGTGCAATAAATATTCCGCGTAAACGGGCCACCGAAGTTTGGAATAAGGAAATTATTAGTGAAAAAACTGGATTAGGAATTAATAAAAAAATGTATGGGGCGAAGCATTTGGGCATAGATGATAAGCTAGAGAACGACACCTCCATTGAGGCAATACAGCATCAGGCAGGGCACACTACATCAAGTATGACTAAACGGTATAGCAAGAAAATAAAAGAGGTTTATCAAAGGGAAATTGATGAAAAGAGTAAGGGGTTTTTGGAATAGAAACAATTTCTTTGTCAAACACTTCCGGCATGGATAATGCCTAACTTAAATTTTAATCAAATAATTCCCAGTCAGCTTGCTGCGGGGTTGTATTTGTATTTTGTATTACATTTGTCTTGTGAGCGAGCACATTCAAAAGAGTCATAATAAAAGTATATTACTGTATCATTTGGTTTGTCCAATAAAATATCGAAGAAGTGTTTTATCTGAA
>JBBRJE010000230.1:0-5323 GCA_038219845.1 Bacteroidia bacterium | reverse complement strand
AGTCGGTATACAATAAATATTTCTTCCTTTTTATTTTGTAGCTTTTGATATCCTCATCCCAGCTCTTAAGAATTTCTTCCACACTCTTACCAGCTATGATTTGTTTTCTCAGTTTATCTGTTCCTGCTAGCTTGTCAAAATAATCGTTGAAGAATTTTGTTTTATTATTGCTTTTCTCATAAAATCCCTGGAGCCAATAAAGATATAATCGCTTTGAAGAAATAATATATGAATCACAGAAGCTGGTAAGATCGAATCCTTTACATACCTGGTTTTTGTATAAAGGGTTATCCGCCACGCCGGGTATCACCTTAGGTATGAAAGTGATTTTCCCATCCGGGAAATCCGGTCTTCCTACCAGCTGAAAAGGCTTGTCGGTGCCCCGGCCCACGCTGATATCCGTACCTTCAAATAAGCATAGGCTGGGATAAAGATAAATACTTTCGGGGCTTTTTAAATTGGGAGAAGGATTCACAGGAAGCTTATACAATGTCTTATGATCATAACCTGTAACTTTTAGTATAATGAGCCTGCACCATAATGTATCGCCAAGCCAATGCTCGCCATTTATCATCTGTGCATATTCCGCTATGGTCATACCGTGCACAATGGGCACAGGGTGCATCCCCACAAACGACCTGAAAGCAGTATCGAGCAAGGGCCCGTCGACATAGTAACCGTTCGGGTTGGGGCGGTCGAGGATCATCAGGGTCTTATGATTTTCGGCACAGGCCTGCATCACATAATGAAGCGTGCTAATAAATGTATAAAAGCGCGCACCCACATCCTGGATATCAAATATCAGAATATCCACATCGGTTAAATCCTGTGTTGTGGGTTTGAAATTTTTACCGTAAAGCGAGATGACTTTAAGCCCGGTCTTTTTATCGATGCTGGTATTTACCTTCGCTCCGGCTTCGTTCGTGCCTCGGAATCCATGTTCGGGGGCGAATATTTTTTTAATATTTATTTTTAATTTCAGGAGCGTATCCACCAAATGCGTTTTGCCCACCATCGCAGTTTGATTCACCACCAGGGCCACACGTTTGTCTTTCAGCATCGGCAGGTAATACTTTAATTGCTCGGCGCCCGTGATAATTTTCTGTGCAATTACCGCATTACAAATAAAAATCAATAAAATAACTATACTTTTACGCATGAATGTTTAAGAAGAAAACAAAAATCCCCATTTTCGTTGCAATATTAGTTGATAAATTTTGAACCTTCCTTTTTTTTTATCTCGCAAGCTTAAGTTTGGAGGCACTACCATTAATGCCCGGGTGATGCAGCGCATCGCAGTGGGCACTGTGTTGCTGAGTGTGCTTGTAATGCAATTATCTTTTGCCGTGATGCATGGTTTCCGTAACGAGGTGACCTCGATCGTGAAAAATTTCAATGCTGATATCGTGGTTCAGAAACTCTCATTTAACAGCACACTGGAGAATTCACCCATTGAGAATTTCCCGGAGCTTACCAGGGGCATAGATTCGGGAGGAAATATTATACGGAGCTTTGCCATGGTAACCAAGCCCGGAATCATCAATACAGGCTCAGAGATTGAAGGCGTGGTGCTGCGTGGAATAAATAACGATTATGACAGCACCTATTTCAAAAAATTTCTTTTAGAAGGTAATTTTATATCATTCAGGGAAGGAATGGCCACCAAGGATATCATCATCTCCATTTACTTCGCCCGGCGCCTGAACCTGAAGATAGGGGATAAGCTACCGGTATATTTCATGCAGGATACAATTCGTGTGAAGCAATTCGTGGTATGTGGAATTTATGAAACAGGCATGGAGGACCTCGATATGAAGTTTGCATTCTGCGATATCCGTCACTTGCAGAAAGTGAATTACTGGAGTCCTTCGAATGCCAGCAGCATCCTTGTGCAAACCAAGCCCGGCTATAATAATGAGAAGGTGAAAGAGGAAATTCAGGACAAGCTGGGCAATGAATATGCTGCTTTTACCCTGGCAGAAATTTATCCGCAGCTCTTCGACTGGCTTTCGCTGGTGGATACCAATGCCATCATCATCTCGGTATTGATGCTTATCGTTTCATGCATCAGCATGATCACCGTTTTACTGATCGTGATTCTGGATAAAACCCAAACCATAGGTACGCTGAAAGCCCTGGGATTGAGCAATGGGAGCACCATTGCATTGTTTTGGTATAAGGCAGCCAGGATTGTGATCCGCGGTATCGTATGGGGAAATATTTTCTTTTTATTATTCGCTTTTCTGCAATCTTATTTTCATATTATTCAATTACCCAAGAAAGATTATTATGTAAGCACTGTGCCCATTCTCATTAACTGGACTGAAGTGATTATCATTGATGCCGGGACACTGGTGCTTTGTATGCTTTGCATGCTTCTGCCCGTGCAGATTGTTTCGAGGATAAGCACAGTGAAAGTATTGCGGTTTAATTAAGGGTAAGGAAATGGTGATTAGAAAAATACACTGAATTCAAAAATTACAGAGGATAAGATAATCCAAAAACCACGGAGTGAGATTTGGATTATAAATCTTGTCCCAATCCTTCTTCATAAAATGGATATTTCTGAATTTGATGTGCAAGCGAAATAATCAATTTATTCGAAGAACCCGTATCCTTCTTCCTATCGGAAGATAATACAGGTGCACTGATAAATCAAAGCTTTAATACCGACACATAAAATTCGAAAATACTTCATAAAATAAGATATTTAGTAAACTCAAAAAATACCTGTGCAATATCCTGAATCGGTGGGTTTCGTAAGTTGGCATCATTCGCTCCCGAATATTATTTTTTGCGCAACCAAATAATTTGACCAAGTTTGTATTTCTAATTATCCATCCTAATTAAAATCCAATAACGCCATGGAATCAGCCCAATCACAAATCGAAGGCCATTTAGATATGTACGCGATACATCATGCTACAGGCAATGAAATATTTATTAACGGTGATCCCCTGGGGCTCCGTTCGCTTTCCAATTTCCTGATACGAATGGCCAATATCATTGAAGAGGAAGATAATGAGCTACTCATCGGAGACAGGGAACACATTGCCCTCCGGCCCAATTACGATATCAGCAAAAGCTCGGATGCGGTAACCATCGGCAGGCTGGAAGCAAAGCTTACCGGGAATTTTTACGAGCGTTACGTACCCAGGGAAAATGGAGTTTAGGCTACCCACGTTTGGCCTTATGCCATGGGCTTAGGCAGGTTCTCATGTCGAACTCAATAAATGCTGCCGTTTGGTTTTGTGTGATGGGCTAAAGCCTTTCCAACGGCTACGGCATAATCAGCTCCCGATCAGCTTACAGTAAAAATCCAATAAAATATTTTTTTCTGCCATCCAATTATAATTTTGACTTACGGCCGGCGGACCATGGATGGAAAATTGTTCTGCCAGGCCTTTATCATTATAAATCTTTTCAATGGCATCAGTAATGGCAATGATATTTTCCGGAGGCACGCATATCCCACATTCCCGGCGTTCTATCACTGCACGGTAAAGTGAAATATTAGAAGCAACCACAGGCAAACCCACGGCCATATATTCAAAGAGCTTGGTAGGGTAGCTCTCCAGGTGATTTGGGATGGCATCAATCAAACATAAGCCCGCAAAGCTTTCCATGGTGATGGCATAACTTTCTGTAATGGTTAATTGCCCATGCCAGCTTATCTCATCTTTTATTTTCGGATAGAAAGCTAATTTTTCTATCTCCGGCAGCAATCCCAGGTCAGTGATTTTGCCAATAAGATCGAGATGGATATCCAGCCCACGCTCTCTCAAAATATGAAATGCTTCGAGCATGCGCAGCGCGCCCCGATGGGCATGTATGGTTCCGATATAAACTATCTTCCGGCAATGGCTGCGGTTGATTACACGGTAAGGTTTTAATAGCTCCATATCACAAAAATTTTCTACCACGCATAAATTCTTTGCTATGCCCTGGTATAGAGGTATATAGCTTCTTTCGGCCAGTATTACAGCGCAATGCTTCGCCGCCCACCGGTCAAAAAGGTTAAACAGCTTTTTTGTCATCCCTGATGCCCGATGCTCCTTTAGCGTTTCATGGTAATTTTCATGAACATCATAAATTAATTTTTTGCCCAGCAGGTTCAGAATCCAGGCCAGGGGCAGCAAGTCAGGGTCGTGGAGATGATATACGTTGGCCTGCTGTTTGATAGCGGCTTTAAAAACATGGAACAGGTTACGTAGGTTTTTATTCAAGCGGTATGGATACGGCAGGATGCTGATGCCTTCATATATTGCCTTTCCAGTATCAGGGGTTGATATGCCTGCAAGCAATACCACCTGGTAAGTGCTGGCTAAGGCCATACATTCCTTGTAAAAGATGCGTGTATCGGATACATTATGCTTGGAGGTGATATGGCAAACTTTCAGGGTCATGAGGGCCTGCAATAATAATGCTTTCAAAGTTTTTCCACATTAGAATTATTTTTTGTTGATTTTAAATGGCTGCCATTACCAATATAAAAAATATTTTTGCGCACCGGAAACCCATCAATCCTTTCTTCTATCAACATGTCACGTTCATCAATAATTTCCACTATCCAAAGCAGGAATAGTGTCGCCATTGCCTTACCTAAGGAAAAGCTGTCGGAGTATTATGCCAGCAATGTTTTTAATCATGCAGCGATCAAGCAATTTTGCACTACGGAAGCGTTCAATGCCATTAAAAATGCGGGTGAAAATTCAACTGCCATCGACCGCAAGCTGGCCAATGACGTGGCGGAAGGAATGAAGCAATGGGCCCTCACAAAAAATGTAACGCATTATACGCATTGGTTTCAGCCGCTTACCGGCACCACTGCGGAAAAGCATGATGCCTTTTTCGAGCCCGATGAAAATGGGAACGCCATTGAAATTTTTAACGGCAAAGCCTTGGTGCAGCAGGAGCCCGATGCCTCTTCATTCCCCAGCGGCGGTATCCGGAATACTTTTGAAGCCCGGGGCTATACTGCCTGGGATCCTTCATCACCGGCATTCATTATGGAATATGAAAGTGGTAATACCCTTTGCATACCCACCGTATTTGTTTCTTATACCGGCGAAGCGCTCGATTACAAGACCCCCTTATTAAAGGCATTGAATGCGGTGGATAAAGCCACGGTGGCCGTTTGCCAGCTCTTTGATAAAAAGATCACCAAGACCTGGAGCTCCCTGGGTATTGAGCAGGAATATTTTTTAATTGATGAAGCATTTTATAATGCCCGACCCGACCTGATGCTTAGCGGACGCACCTTATTTGGCGCTGCCCCGGCTAAAGGCCAGCAGCTCGAAGACCATTTTTTTGGGGCTATCCC
>JBBRJE010000229.1:0-5347 GCA_038219845.1 Bacteroidia bacterium | reverse complement strand
TAAAGTGCTGGTGCATGGAAGCATTGACTTATATCCTCCACAGGGCAGCTACCAGCTTCGTGTAACACAAATTCATCAACAGGGCCTGGGCGACCTATACCAGCAATATGAATTACTGAAAATTAAACTTTCAGAACAAGGCTTGTTTAATAATGCACATAAAAAACCTATTCCTGCAATTCCCAAAGTTATTGGTATTATTTCTTCTGCTACAGGTGCTGTAATTCAGGATATCCTTAATACTATTGAGCGACGTTACCCTTATGTAAAAATAATATTGGCTCCAGCCCTTATGCAAGGCGATACTTCAGCCTCATCCATTATTAATGCTTTACACAAATTAGAAGCCATGCCTGAAATTGATACCCTGATCATTGCCCGTGGTGGCGGAAGTATGGAAGATTTATGGACTTTTAATAATGAAGAACTGGTTCGTGAAATTTATAGCTGCAATAAACCGGTCATCTCTGCCATTGGCCATGAAACAGATTTCACCTTATGCGATCTGGTGGCCGACCTCCGCGCTCCTACTCCTACTGCCGCAGCTGAATTAGCAGTGCCCGACCGCAATGAATTAATTGCCCGGCTTGCTTACCAGAGGAAAAATCTTGACCGCTTAATTGATAATACTTTTTCGTATTATTTCCAGACCCTGGATAAATTAAAATCAGAATTAACGAAGAGCTTAGTTTATTCGTTTGAGAATAAATCACACCGCCTGGAAAAATTAGCCCTCCGCCTGGAAGCGGCCAACCCCTTGATGCCTTTACAAAAAGGATTCACACTCACATTAAAAGATAATGTGCGTGTAAATAGCATCAAGGGTCTTGCAAGCCATGACGAAATTGAAACTATATTTATTGACGGGACAATTAAATCTAATGTGAAATAATCATGGCTAAACAAAAAAAAGAGGATTCCTTTGAAAATAATATCCAACGTATTGAGGAGATTATTGAATCTTTAAATAATGATAATCTGCCCTTGCAACAGGCTGTGATGCTTCATGCGGAAGCTTTAAAATTAATAAAAGACAGTGATGCATTTTTGCAGCAGGCTGCGCTGGAATTTGAAACCTTAAAATAAGACAGCCCGAGTTGGATGATAATTAAATTTATTTCCCCGGTACGAGGTTTTAAATTTACTTTTTGTTTAATCCCAATTTATTTGCTTCTTCCAGCATTAGAGTATAGGCTGACTCATAATTATTATCGATTTTGCCATCAAGTATGGCTTCACGTATGGCTGTTTTTATAATCCCTACTTCTTTTCCAGGCGGTAAATTAAAAGTTTTCATGATCTCTTCCCCGGAAATTGGTGGCTGCCAGTTGCGGATATGATCCTTCTCCTCCACTTCCTTTATTTTTTCTTCTACTAAATTATAGTTCTCCAAAAACCGCTTTTTCTTATGCTCATTCTTAGAAGTAATATCTGCACGAACCAACATCATAAGATCCTCAAGATCATCCCCGGCATCAAATATGAGTCTGCGTATGGCACTGTCGGTTATATTTTCCTTAGTTAGCGCTATAGGCCTCAAATGCAGTAGTACCAGTTTCTCCACATAACGCATTTTTTCATTCAGTGGCAGCTTTAATGACGTGAAGATCCGCTTCACCATTTTCGAGCCCTTGAATTCATGACCATGAAAGGTCCATCCTTCCCCAGGTTCAAATTTTTTTGTGGTCGGCTTGGCTATATCGTGTAGTACTGCGGTCCATCTCAACCAGAGGTCATGGGTGTATTCGCTGATATTATCTAATACTTCCAGTGTATGATAAAAATTGTCCTTATGACCTTTTCCTTCAATAATTTCCACACCTTTAAGCTTACAAAAATCAGGGAAGATGAGTTGCAACAGTCCGGCTTCATCCAAAAGCTTGAATCCCACGGAGGGTTTCCCGGATAAAATAATTTTGTTTAGCTCTACAGCAATCCTCTCGTCGGAAACAATCTTTATTCTATCCGCATTTCTAATGATCCCTGAAAAGGTATCCAATATGATCTCAAACTGTAGCTGCGAAGCGAATCGTATAGCACGCATCATACGCAAAGGATCATCGCTAAAAGTGATATCCGGATTCAGGGGTGTTCTCAATATTTTCTGATTAAGGTCGGCCATCCCATTGAAAGGATCGGATATCATTCCGAAATCTATTTTATTTAATGAAAGGGCCAGCGCATTAATAGTGAAATCACGCCTTTCCTGGTCATCCTGGAGCGTGCCGGGCTTCACCTGCGGGTTACGGCTGTCTCTGTTATACGATTCTTTGCGTGCACCTACAATTTCTATCTCCAATTTTTTATACTTGATTCTCGCGGTGCCGTAAGTCTTGAATACATGCACCGTATTGTTTGATTCTAATGCTTTGGCCAAAGCCTGGGCGTATAAAATACCATCACCCACCACTACGATATCAATATCCGAACAATCCCGGTTTAAGAAGCAATCACGAACGTAACCTCCTATTACGTAAGCAGGATAATCAAGCTGTTCGGCAACTTCAGATGCCACCTGGAATATAGGGTGCTGTAGATATTTAGAATACACGGGTCGCGAAAATAAGGAAACAATAATTAATGATTGATTGCTGTAATCACAATCGTTTTCTAATTCCGGCTGATTCCTATGAATCACGGATAAGCAGGATTTACCGTATCACTTTAAACGTTCCATCTTCATTTAATTTTATGATTCTGGATGCTTGTTTTATAGTTTCATTATTTTGAAAATAAGGAACAATATAATCCACTTCGCTTTTAATTTCTTTGCTGATCTGAGAAAAATTTGAGGGTGACGGCTCCCCGCTGTAATTCGCGGAGCTGGAAACGATGGGCTTATTTAATTTACGTATTAATTCATAACAATATTTGGCCTCGTCATTGATGGGCTTTACCAGGCGAATGGCCACCGATTGATCGTTATTCATCACAGATCCTGAAAGCTTTGCGCCTCTCGGGAAAACTATAGTAAGCGGCTTTTCAGAAAATTCGATTAGATCAACCGCAAGGTTTGGAAACGAATGAATGTATAAGCCCATCATATCAAGGGAATGAACCAGGACAATAAAGCTTTTATTTTCCGGACGTTTTTTTATATCTATAATTCTTTGTACCGCAGCGTCATTGGTAGCATCGCAGCTTAATCCCCACAATGTATCGGTAGGACATAAAATAATATGTCCCGATTTGAGCTCATTTATCGCATCCGCATACGCTATATTCATACTGCTTGCAAGTTATTAATATCAATGGTATGTCCACATTTAAAATGGCCTCTCGGACATTTCATAAAGCCATGTATACCGCAGGGCTTACAATCTAAAAAAAGTTCCGTTTGTATTATTTCAGCCTCGTCAGAGAGAGGACCGAATCCGAATTCAGGGACGGTACTGCAATAGAAAGCGGTGCAAGGGGCATTCATGGCGCTGCATATATGCAAAGGGGCCGAATCGTTCACATAATTCATCAATGCATCTTTCATTAAGGATGCAGTTTGCAGCAAGGTGAAATTTTCACATAAGCTCTCTATATTTTTATTTTCTGATCCTGCAATAATCTCCAGCGCCAAGCCTTGCTCATTCGGTGCTCCAACTATATATACATTGCCTTGAAAACCATTGCATATCTCCACCCATTTATCTAATGGCAGCCGCTTGGTTGCCCAAACGGAGCCCGGGGCAATACAAATATATTTATGCTGCTTATATTTTAAGGAAAGACCGATATCATCATGTGAAGGGTATAATTTAGGCTTTGCAAAATCAGGATCTGTAATAAATGCGATTAATTGCTGATTCCTTTCTACCTCGTGCCTGCCATTGCCAATCAAATGTTTGTATTTATGAGTATAGGAAAATGAAAATGGATTATTATGAAAACCGGATTTAAATTTCGCACCGCTCAAAAAAGAGATCAAGCCGGAACTCCCGAATCTATGAAGGTTTATTAAGTAATCATACCTGTTACGTTTCACCTGTTTTATAATGCGGAAAAGGTTTCTGTATTTACTTTTCTTCTTATCCCAAATCAGCACCTCGTTGAGTTTTGGGTTATTAGACAGGATTAATTCATTGCCTTTGTGAACTAATAAATCTATTTCGCTGTCTGGGTAAAACGTATTTAACTTCTCAATTAGGGCAGTCGCCAAAATTACATCCCCCAGGAAGGATGTTTGAATAATCAGGAATTTTAATGACACGCAGCAAAGATAATTCTTAATTGAGCTTATGAGGAATAGAAATATATTGCATTATTAGTTATTAAAAGCAATAGCTTATTTGTGGATTCATTTAATTTTCAATACACCATTCCAGGCTTACCCTGGCATATTTCACTTTTCCTTTCAAAGCCGGATCCTTCTTACGAATGCTTAAACTAATGGCAAGAAGCTTCTCATCTAAGCTTAATATCCGTTGATAGATTCGATATGCCACGTTTTCTAACAGACGACATTCAATGGCCATTTCCTCCAGTACCATGGTGTTCAATTTCTCATAATTTAAGGTATTACCAATTTCGTCGGTATCAACCCCTTCGTGAAATAATTCATCTATACTAAGGTCAATAATAAAAGTATTGCCTTTTTCGCGTTCAATTTTATAATAACCGATCGGAGCCACAATCTCAATTCCTTCGAGTGCAATAATTTTCTTCAGCATGTATGATAAAAAAAATATCCTCCTGCAATGGGCAGGAGGATATTTGGAATTTAGATTTTTATGTTTTACTTCCTTATCAGGGTAACGATACCTTTATTCGTAAGGGTTTTTTCAGGCTCTGACTTTGTTTTGTATTTGAATGTGTAATAATATTCTCCGGCTGGTGCATCAGCGCCGGTATTATTAACCTTTCCATTCCAATTCACATCATCAACGCTGCTATGGAACATTTTTTCGCCCCAGCGGTTAAACACTGTAAGATCATAATACGATTCACCATCGATAAAGATATCAAATTCATCATTTATTCCATTACCATCCACGGTAAATACATTCGGAACAATCACCTGAAAGAAATAGCTATTACAAACAATTCTGAATGTATCATCCGGACAAGCTTTGTCAATACTTAATTTCACTACATGACAGCCGGTATCTAAGAGCGCATAAGTATGGGTCGGGTTCTCATCGGTTGATGTTTTACCATCTCCAAAATCCCATAAATATTTGGTTTTGTTTGTTGTACCGGTTGATTTATTCGTGAATTTGAATGTTGGTTTATCGGAGCTATCCACACTGAAATTAGCCATGGATTTCTGAACCACGATTTTCTTGGAGAAAGTGCTGGCACAAAGGTAATCCTTAGGTGTAAAGTTTATGGTAAATGTACCTGTTGTGGTATACGT
>JBBRJE010000228.1:0-5351 GCA_038219845.1 Bacteroidia bacterium | reverse complement strand
TTCCATCACCGAAATTCCATTGCCAGCTTACAATAGCATTTGGACCGGAACTCTGGTCAAGAAACTGGATGGGCCTGTTGGTACAGCTGCCACAGCTAACAAACGCTGCGATCAATGGTTGCACGATGACGGTTTGCGTTACGGAATTTGTGCAGCCGCCTTTGGAAACTGTCAGCGTCACAATAAACGTTCCTGCCGAAGGGAAAGTATGGGTATAGGTAGTGGCATTGGTTGCAGCGCTGTTAAATAAATAAGCAGGTGAAACGCGTACGATATTCCATTGATAGGTTGCTGAGGATAATGGTGAAAATCCATTGGTGGTGCCTGCATTAAAAGTATACTGGAGGTAATTGCATCCCACGGTGGCAAAAGTAAATCTGGGGTTGATGATTATAGGGCTTACTGTAAACGTACTGCAGGTGCGGCAGCTGGGGTTGGAAGCGCTATTGGCCCATAAGGTAACAGTATAAGTTCCGGTAAAATTGTAGGTATGTGATGGATTGTCGAGATAGCTTGAACCACCATCGCCAAAGGTCCAGAAATAGAAGCCGGCCTGGGCTCCTGTGGATGTATTGGTGAATTGACCGGTGCATGGATTGAAAAGAAACGATAAGCTGACCCCTATGCACGACGAACAGGAAGAATTGCCATTGCCTACGCCACCGGGGCAGGTGGGATAATTATTATTGGGCATGGTATAGGTTAAAGTGCGGCTGCATCCTGTGATTACATCTGTAACATTTAATGTCCATACTGCGCCATTGCTGATAGCCGTGGCCATATTGGTTGCGGAAGTGACCCCGGTCATATTATTGGTCCAGCTATAATTATAATTTGCATTATACGTTGCCGTTAAATTATATACATCATAAAATACCGATGACCCCACGGGCTTGAAGCAGGATCCAATAAAGGTGGCGTTGATGCCTACCGGTATCTGAGGTAAAGTAAGACTTGTAACTGTAAAACTTTGTGAGGCCGAACATCCGGCTGCATTCGTTGCAGTAACGGTATAGGTGCTCAGGGCATTTACCACTGCCACGCCACCGGAGCTGGACACGATGCCCGGGTTGGCTGCCCAGCTATAGCTTATCCCCGGCCCCGCATGAGCCGTAAGAGTTATCGATGGAGAGGGTGTGCCGAAGCAGGGTAAGTTAGAGGCCGTGATTGCTACAGTAGGTATGGCATTAATGGTCACAGGAAATGATTGTAAAGTGCCGCAAAGGGTGTTTAGCAAAAAGATATAGCCGATATCGGTATTGCCCCATTGTATCGTAATCTGGTTTTGATTGGTATTGATAACTGTACCACCCGCCACCTGCCAGGTATAAAATTGTGCAAAATTGGTGCTTAAAATGCTTGTAAGGCAGGCAGGGCTGCTGATATTGGCAGTATACGTTTGAGGGGCAGCGTTGGCACATACGGGGGGTGTGGCACCAAGGGCCAGTGTTGTAGGCACAACCAGAACCTGCAAGGTATTGCTGCTTTTGCATCCAGGAGGGATAACGGAATATTGGTAATTTACCGTTATTGTATAGCAGCCCGCATTGGCGAAAGTGATATTCCTGCTGGTTCCGGTTCCTGTTATTGTTACGCCTCCGGTGGGTGATACGCTCCATGCAGTATTCACAGGGAATGGCGTGGTTTGTATAGGCACCATATAGGTATTCGTTGTGCCTTTGCATACCTTTCCCGAACCGGCAATAGCAAAGGGTGTGGGTGGCGGATAAACTGTAACATTCATCGCTGCGATATTGTTACAGTATGGATTTAATATTGAGGTCACGGATACGGTTACCGTGCCCGTTCCCGGCGCATTCCAGGCTACGTTAATGGAGTTGCCGGTATTGGCGCCGATGATGGCCCCATTGGCGGAAACGCTCCATGAAAATGTGGCCCCCAGCACCGGGGAAATATTATAGGTATGAAGGGTGCCATCCGGACATGTTTTATCATCTCCCAGGATCGTTAGGCTAGGGCGGATAAGGATATGTAGAAACGAATCCCCGGAACAACAAATCAGCTTATTATTCATATTCATTTTCACATCGATAAAACCTGTTACACCCACCGGAACATTATAATAAAGTACATTATTGCTATTGGTATAATTTGTATTATTATTAAATACAACAGGCTGCAATACCCCATTAAGAAACAATTGCCAGGTATAAAATGTTCCAGGTATCAATGGTGCAGTAAAAGTTATAGGTGCACCTGAACAGGCAATTGGCTGGGAGGACGTGATAATGATATTGGCCGGAAAGATGGGTACAATCACTGTTACGCTTCCGCAGGTATAAGGCCCGCCGGTTACATTAAGTGTAATAATTCCCTGCGGACCGCTGCCCCAGGTGATATAGATGCTATCCATGGTAGGATTGTAAACCGGTGGATTGCTGATATCGTTGCCGCTGACGATCCAATTATAAATGGCACCCGGATAATATTGTGTAGAATACCATGACGAGGTATTATGACAAACGGTGGAGACACATTTTATCTGTGGTGACAATCCATTGCTGATAATAACCTGCATTGTTTTAATTCCGGTGCATCCATTGGATCCTACGACTGTGAGAATCACGGTATAGTTACCGGCGCTGGCATAAGTATGCGTGATATTTGCATTGGGCGTAGATACCATAGGAGAATTATCTCCGAAATCCCAGATATATTCCGTTATTCCCGGATTGCCCACGGAGCCTGATGCATTAAACAAAACAGCGCTTCCGGCGCATCCTGAACCTGCGGTGAAATTCGCTGTGGGTGATGGGCATATATCCACAATGCATGTTTGCGAATCGGAACATCCCCAACGGTTAACCACCACGCAGTTAATCGTGGCTGTTGGACCCGCTCCCCACTGTACAATCAATATTTTGGTACCTTGCCCTGAGATGATTGTTCCACCGGTGATCGACCAGGTATACACCGCTAAATTATCATTCCATGTTATTGGGTCTACATCACCCTGTTCTATTTCGAGTGTGTCATAATCAAAGGCACAAAAGCAATGGTAGTCATTGGCTCCGTCTTTAGGATTGCCTCCACCGGCTACTGCTCCATTGCTTCCCCGCTTTATCACTTTATTACAAAGGGTGCTTAAAAATTCCGGCTCAGGCCTAACGTTCACGGGGTATGTTTTTGTGCCGCTGCATCCGTTGGCAGCAGTTTCAGTAACGGTCAGCAATTGTGTGCCGGTTGTATTCCATAATATAGTGGCAGTATTTAAATTGGATGCGCCCACAATATTTCCTCCGGTTGCACTCCATGAATAAGTATGGGTTAAGATATTTGGAGTGGAATAAATGCCATTGGAATTATTACAGGGAGATGCAGGCCCTGTTACCACAGGCATTGGAGAGGCCAATACTGTTACCGTTACTGTGATGGTGCTTGCCCCCGCTACCAGCGTTACACTATAAGTGCCGGGCAGCATGAACACATGGGTGGGACTGCATGAGGTGCTCGTATTAAGTGGCCCGGAGCTTGGGTCACCAAAATTCCAGCTATAGGTAAGAGCACCGGAGCTTGAATTAATAAAAGCTACTGATAATGGGGCACAACCCGATGAGGGATTGGCAGAGAATGAGGCAGCAGTAGTCGACTGAATAGAAAAAGTTTTTGCTTCAACCGCCTTAACGAGCGTATTCATCAAAAACATAGTCAATAAAAATCTGAAAATGTAAAAGCGTTTCATAATAAAATTTGGATTAAATGATTTTAGTATTATGGCAAAGGACTACCGATAACTAACATTAGATTTTTGGGGAATCAAATTTGCGAAATAAAATTGATTCAGGAAATAAATTATATGTCTTATTTTAAATACGTATTAGTATCCGAAGGGCTTCTTTTTATCTGAAGGCAGGTGCACTTATTTTGCAATTAGTACGCCGCCTGTCTCTGCCACTTTTAGCTTAAAAATATCATTCATGGATGGTATTTTTTCGGCGAACTGCAGGATAGTAAATTGTGGAAGCAGCTCACGCAATAAGTCATTGGTGCTTCCCCCGGTGATCCCTATTTCTAATGCTGTATTTCCTGCAATCAGCTCCCGGCCCTTTATTATGCAGTACTCCGGAAGCGTGATATTTTCATGCATTCCTTCCAATAGTACATTAAAGGTATTACTGGAATATTGCTTTTTAATTTCAGATGTTTTTCCATCCAATACCTTATTCGCTAAATTCAGCAATGAAATATAATCGCATAAAGATTCCACACTTTCCATCCGGTGCGTCGATAATATTACGGAAGTCCCCTGCTTTTTCAATTCCAGGATCTCATCCCTGATCAGGTCGGCATTCACAGGGTCGAGGCCGGTGAAGGGCTCATCCAGGATCAGGAGTTCCGGCTGATGTATGATGGTGGCGATGAACTGAATTTTTTGCTGCATTCCTTTGCTCAGGTCCTCGATCTTCTTATTCTTCCAGCTCATGATCCCGAATTTTTCGAACCAATATTTGATTCTTTTATTGGCTTCATTACGGCTCAAACCTTTAAGCTGCGAAAAATAAAGAATCTGGTCAGCAATCTCCATCTTCTTATAAAGGCCCCTCTCTTCGGGGAGATAGCCTATTTTAAAAATATGAGGGCTGCTCAAGGGCTCATCCTTAAAGAATACTTTCCCTTCATCGGGAGCAGTAATCTGGTTGATAATACGGATCAGGGTGGTCTTTCCTGCCCCGTTAGGTCCTAAAAGGCCATAAACCGAGCCTTCCGGGAT
The DNA here is from genome assembly GCA_038219845.1 of Bacteroidia bacterium. Taxonomy (GTDB): domain Bacteria; phylum Bacteroidota; class Bacteroidia; order UKL13-3; family UKL13-3; genus CAINMV01. Next base: position 619 of record JBBRJE010000228.1, on the reverse strand, counting down.
ATCCATGCTCACTTTATTTAATGCCGTTTTATTGGTGTAAATCTTGGATACGTTTTGAATTGATAAAATATTCATAAAGATAAAATCATAGAATAATTATTATTTAGTAAGACCAACTATTACTTTTTCGGTCATAAAAATCCAGTGTAATTTTTAACTGCAATGGCGATTTGAATTTATTGGAGACGGCCTGTACCACATATACCCCGAAGCGGGCACGCTCATTGAATAAGATAAATTGTTTATCAAGCCCTGCAAATAGCTCGAAGTAAAATAATTTATGTTCATTGCTGTAAAGCAGCCCGCCACCCGCGCTTTCGCATAATTCAAGAAGTTTCAGTATCGGTATCTTATTTATTATAGCCCCGTTGAAACGATGAAAATAATGTGCCGCATAAAATCGCTTTAGGGTAATATAGGTTGAGTCGAGCCCTTGAAAGGCATAGAGCGGGTTAGCAAAAAACAATGGACCTATAAGTGACTGGTATTTATAATCTATAAATTGTAAGCTCTTGGTATTATAAAATTTACCGCTGTTCACATTTAGTTTACTATTGCCACCAAGACCAAGCTTAAAATCCCATTCCATCCGGTATTCAACATAATCGAAATTGATGGC